>JAFOIV010000014.1 GCA_017420535.1 Eubacterium sp.
TCATCATCACCACCATCATCATGCAGATGAGGTATTTACAAGCTGGGGTAAAGAGACAGCAGCAAAGTATGATGAAGATGAATTAAAGACAATTCTTGATAAGCTTTCACAGATAGATGATAATCCATATGGTTTCATCCTTCGTGCAAAGGGAATAGTTCCTGATAAAGCAAATAAGTGGCATGAATTTGACCTGGTTCCAGGTGAATATGAAGTTCGTGAAGGCGCAGCAGATTATACAGGAAAGCTTTGTGTAATCGGAAGCAAGCTTGATGAAGAAAAGATAGCTGAGTTATTTGGACTTAACTAATTAAAATAATAAATAAAGCTTAAGGAGAAATAGATGGAAAAAGAGATTCCAGTATACGTGTTTATGGGCTTTCTGGGAAGCGGAAAGACAAAGTTTTCTAAGGAAGTTTTACTTGACCAGGGCTTTACAGAAGGACAGAAGTCACTGCTTCTTGTATGTGAAGATGGTGAAGAGGAATACGATGTAAAAGCTTTAAATGATAAGAAGATTGATGTTGAATTTATCAATGAAGAGAATCTTACATCAGATCATTTAATTGAACTTGGCAATAAATATGAGCCTAAAAATGTCATTATCGAATATAATGGAATGTGGGAACTGGATAAGATCTTTAACATCAAAGTTCCAAAGGGATGGACAGTAGTTCAGGTAATTTCATTTGTTGACGCTACAACATTCGATGTATATGTAAATAACATGAAGAAGATTATGATGGATCAGTTAAGAAATGCTGATATGATAATCTTCAACAGATGTGATGAAAATACTAAAAAGGCTGAATATAGAAGATCAATCCGTGCCGTAAACAGAAGAGCTCAGGTTGTATTTGAAAATAAGGATGGTTCAGCTGACAATTCTATGGATGAGGAAGTAACACTTCCATATTCACTTGATGGAGATGAGATCGTACTTCAGGATGAGGATTTTGGACTTTTCTATATTGATGCAGCTGATAATCCAGAGAAATACATCGGTAAGAAGGTTAAGTTCAGAGCTCAGGTTCACAGACCTGAAAGCTATGGCAAAAATGCATTTGTACCAGGCAGATTTGCCATGACTTGCTGTGCAAATGATATCGCTTTCATCGGTTTCAAATGTTACTACGGCAAAGCTGCAACTCTTGCAGACAGAGAGTGGGTTTATGTTGAAGGAACAATTGATAAGGAATATTATGAGGAATTCGGCGGAGAAGGCCCGGTAATAATAGCTGAGGATGTTTCAGTAACAAGCAAAGCCGAAGAGGATCTTGTATATTTTAATTATTAGAATTTTAAAGATGCACCTGACTTATTAATAATGAGTCAGGTGTATTTGCTTAGACAACAAATCATTAGGCGAGATGAGAATAAAAAAGTAATCAGATGTAAAGGAGATCAAAATGGGAAAGAAAAGTTGGAAACCTGGAAATATGCTTTATCCTGTGCCATCAGTTATGGTCAGCTGTCAGAGACCAGGAGAAAAGCCTAATATTATAACCATCGGATGGGCCGGAACAATCTGTTCAGATCCTGCAATGGTTTCAATATCTGTAAGACCAGAAAGATATTCACATGATATCATTTCTGAAACTGGAGAATTTGTTATCAACCTTGTTAATAAAAAGCTTACTAAGGCAAATGATTATTGCGGAGTAAGATCAGGCAGTAAGGTGGACAAATTTGCTGATATGCATCTTACAGCTGAGAAGATGGAACATGTTTCCTGTCCTGGTATCAAGGAAAGCCCTGTAAATATTGAATGTAAGGTTAAACAGGTGCTTCAGTTAGGAAGCCACGATATGTTTATTGCTGAAGTGGTTGGCGTAACAGTGGATGAAAAACTGTTAGATGAAAAAGGAGCCATGGATCTTAAAAAAGCAAATCTTATTGCCTATAGTCATGGGGAATACTTTGAACTTGGGGAGAAGATAGGAAAGTTCGGATATTCAGTACAGAAGAAAACTGACAAAAAAACACCTAAGAAAGATGCAACTACAAAATCTGACAAAAAAACGCCTAAGAAAGATGCAATCACAAAATCTGATAAAAATCACACGGATAAAAAGCATCAGGATAAAAAGAATCAGGACAATAAAGGTCAGGACAAAAAGAATCAGGATAAAAAGCATTCAAAGAAAAAAGATAAATAATAATAAGCTAAAATGCCCGCTTGAATTTTTCAGGTGGGCATTTTATTATTAAGATGTATGTAAAATCTCCCGAAGAGGCAAAAAGGAGATAAATGTACGCAAAGATAAAAAGTATGGCGCCACTGGGTATTGAAGGCATCATGATCGATGTGGAATCAGATATTAGCAGTGGTCTGCCTCAGCTATCCCTGGTGGGATACCTGTCCTCTTCCGTTCGGGAAGCAGGAGACAGAGTAAGAACAGCGCTTAAAAACTCAGGATTCGCCATGCCTCCCAAGAGAGTGACGATCAATCTTTCACCTGCAGATATTAGAAAAGAAGGCTCTGGCTTTGATCTTGCCATTGCCATGTCTATATTATGCACCATGCAGGTTTTCACAAGCCAACAACTGGATGATCTAAAGTTAAATGAGACCGTATTCCTGGGAGAATTAGGTCTTGATGGTGAAGTGCGCCCTATAAACGGAGTTCTTCCCATGGTTCATTATGCAAAGAAAAATGGAATAACCCGCGTATTTATTCCAAATGACAACGCGCCGGAGGCATCATTTATTGATGAAATAGAAATATATCCTGTAAAAACACTTGGGGATATGATCGATATGATATTTGATGACAGCTTGCTGCATCCGATAAAAAATGAAGATTATTTCTTCCTTTCGAAGGAAGGCAAGAATGACTTTGACATCTCAGATATCAGGGGACAGGAGACTATGAAGCGGGGGATGGCCATTGCAGTGGCGGGCTTCCATAATATCCTCCTTACTGGTGCCGCCGGTTCAGGCAAGTCCTTCCTTGCAAAATGTATCCCCGGTATCATGCCAAAATTAACCTATAATGAAAGCCTTGAATTAACTAAGATATACAGCGTGGCAGGGCTTTTACATAATGACATAGGCCTTATAAATAAAAGACCTTTCAGAAGTCCTCATCACTCCAGTACCCAGGCGGCTTTGCTTGGAGGTGGTCCTATTCCTAAACCCGGAGAGGTAAGCCTTTCTCAGTATGGAGTTTTATTCTTAGATGAATTCCCTGAATTTCCCCGTAATGTAATCGAAGCTTTACGTCAGCCTATGGAAGATAGATACGTCACAATTTCCAGATCCAGAGCAAGATACACCTATCCTGCCAATTTCATGCTGGTGGCGGCAAGAAATAACTGTCCATGTGGCAATTTCCCTGACAGAAAGAAATGTCACTGCACCATAAAGCAGATCCAGGATTATGAAAAAAAACTAAGCCAGCCCATTATGGACAGAATCGATATAAAGATAGAAGTCCATCCTGTAAAAGGGGAGGATCTGTTTTGCAATACAAAAGAAAAAAAGGGCATATCCTTTGGAAATAAAATAATCAGAACATCTGCAGAACTAAGAGACCTGATAGAAAATGTGAGAGAACGACAGCGCTTTAGATATAGAAATGAGGATTTCCTATACAATGCAGAGATTCCTCAAAAGAAGATTGAAGACTACATCAAAGTAAAAGAGAAAGATATCTTAATACTTCGTGAAGCCTTTAAAACCGGCGGCATTTCCGCAAGAGGATATTTCAAGATCCTCAGGCTGTCCCGAACCATAGCTGACATGGAAGACAGTGAAGAAATAAGAGAAAGCGACATAAATGAAGCTTTATTCTACCGAAACCGTCAGGAAGTAAATGAAGACATGTAACCCTACGTAAACCACACCGGTAACATATTGAATCGTATGTAAAGAGATACATGTGACATATGTAACCCTACGTAAACCACACCCATATAATTTTCAATGAAAAGGAGAAGTAATGATAACAGAAAGACAGGCCTATCTTTGGCTTAATCATATAAAAGACATGGATCCCAAGACAAAGGGGATTTTGCTTCATAGATTCAATTCAGCATCAGAGATTTTTTCACTGGAGGAGGGGGCGCTGTTTAATCTATGCAGTGAGGGAATCATAAAACAATCAAGTCTTGAAACAATGCTGCTTCATAAGGAAGAATGGCTTTTAAAGTATGAGGAGGACATAATAAAAAAGGGGGAAAATTATATTACCCCTGCAGATAAATGTTATCCGGAAAGGTTAAAGCAGATATTTGATTCACCTACAGCATTGTTTTACAGAGGAAATTTAAGTATCTTAAATGAAAAAAATGTTATAGGGGTTGTAGGCTCCAGAAATCCCACATTTTACGGCAAGGAAATGACAAGGCTTTTAGTAGGCGGAGTTGCAAAAGATATAGTGATAGTAAGTGGTCTTGCTTATGGAATAGATGCAGCAGCTCACAAGGCTGCCATAGAAGCAGGCGGAAAAACCATAGGTGTCCTGGGATGTGGCATAAATATCTGTTATCCAAAAGATAATTACATCCTTTATGATGAAATGTGTAAAACCCAGCTAGTGCTCACCGAATTTCCGCCGGATACAAAACCATTAGGCTTTAATTTCCCCTTACGAAACAGGATAATCAGCGGCCTTTCTAAAGGAATTCTTGTTATAGAAGCAAGAGAAAGATCTGGCACCCTAATAACCGCCGATGCAGCCTTAGATCAGGGAAGAGATATTTACGCAGTCCCGGGCCGTACCACCGATGCCCTAAGTAAAGGCACCAACAAACTTATAAGAAATGGTGCCCTTCTTGTAACTTCCCCAGAGGAATTATTAGAAGACGTATTAGGAGATGAGTATCTGGAATATAAGTCCCCAAAAGTAAAATCCAAAAAAGAAAATATTAAATCTGAGCATTATAACAATATAAATCCCCAGGAAGAAACCATCCTTTCAGTTCTTTCCATAGACCCTCAGTATATAGACGATATCATAATAAAGACTCATGTGTCTGTTTCAGATGCGATTTCTATATTACTAAGCCTAAAAAATAAAGGACTGGTAGAAGAAGTACTCCAGGGCTATTACGCAAAAAAAATAATATAACGTATGCCAAAGTATAAATAAAGGTAATTTAAATCAATATCATAAAGTCCCCAACCTCAGCCAAAATAATAATAAAGATGCGAAAGAATCGTGCCAAAGGGCATTTTTAGCCCGCTGGCGCGATTACTTGAGCATCTATTATATTTTTGCGTCCGTTCGTTTATTATATTTTGGCGTCCGTTCGTCTATTTTATATTACATCTAAGTATTATCTATTTGACATTATAGAATCTTTAAGATATCTTTATTTAGTGTAATTCTGTCTGTTTATAAATAAAAAGTAAGGTGATAAAGTGAATTTTTTTAAGTATTATAAGGAACAGGTAAAGATTATAAGGGAAAGAGACCCGGCTATACATAGCAATAAGGAAGCCTTGCTTTACCCGTTTTTTTGGGCAATGTGGGCGTATCATAAGGCACATAAACAGTATCTTAAGGGAAATTATTACAAGGCCCGTAAGATATCTCAAAAAGCGGCTAGAAAAACAGGAATTGAGATACATCCGGGAGCCGAGATCGGAGAAGGATTTTTCATCGATCATGGTAATGGAGTTGTTATCGGAGAGACAACTATCATTGGAAATAATGTTACACTTTATCAGGGAGTTACCCTGGGTGGTACAGGTAAAGAGAAGGGAAAACGTCATCCTACCATTGAAGATAATGTAATGGTCAGCGTTGGAGCGAAGGTCCTTGGTTCATTTACTATTGGAGCCAATTCCAAGATCGGAGCTGGTTCTGTGGTAATAAGAGAGGTTCCGCCTAATTCAACAGTAGTTGGTGTTCCTGGAAGAATCGTTAAACAGAATGATGTTAAGATTCCAAGACTTGACCTTTGTCAGGTTGATCTTCCGGACCCTATTCTTGCAGCTATCAATGCACTTCAGCAGGAAAATGAAACCCTGAAGATTGAACTTTCTAAGATAGAGGAAGAAGAGAAGCTTCTTACTAAGATAGCAAAGGCAGTTGAAGATAAGGCCAACATTAACGAAGAACATATTAAGTTAAATGAAGCTCATATTAAAAAACATGATGAAGAGATAAAACTCAACGAGGAAAATATTAAGAAAAACCGCGCTGATATAGATAAGGAGAAAAAATGAAGATCTTCAATACTTTAACAAGAAAAAAAGAAGAATTTGTACCAGTACAGGAAGGAAAAGCGGGCATTTATGTCTGTGGTCCTACAGTATATGATTTCATCCATATCGGTAACGCAAGACCAATGATCGTTTTTGATACATTAAGAAGATATCTTGAATTCAGAGGATATGATGTTAATTATGTATCAAACTTTACTGATGTAGATGATAAGATCATCAAACGTGCTAATGAACAGGGAGTAGATTCTACTGTTATTTCTGAGAAGTATATTGAGGAATGTAAGAAGGACATGGAAGCCTTAAATGTAAGACCTGCCACAACTCATCCTCAGGCTACAAAAGAGATCCCTGATATGATAAAGATGGTACAGGACCTTATTGATAAGGGACATGCCTATGAGAAGAATGGAACAGTTTATTTCAGAGTAAGAAGTTTTCCGGAATATGGAAAGCTTTCACATAAAAATATCGATGACCTGGAGTCAGGACATAGAGACGAAAAGCACGCTCTTAAAGTAAGCGGAGAGTCAGAGAAGGAAGATTCTCTTGATTTCGTACTTTGGAAGCCTATGAAGGAAGGCGAGCCTTTCTGGGAGTCTCCATGGGGCAAAGGTCGTCCAGGCTGGCATCTTGAATGCTCAGTTATGTCAAAGAAGTATATTGGCGGAACTCTTGATATTCATGCAGGTGGAGAAGATCTTATCTTCCCTCATCATGAAAATGAGATTGCTCAGTCAGAAGCTGCAAATGATACTACATTTGCTAATTACTGGATGCATAATGGATTCCTTAAGATCAATAACGAGAAGATGTCTAAATCTCTTGGTAACTTCTTTACAGTAAGAGACATTTGTAAGAAGTATGATCCACAGGTATTAAGATTCTTTATGCTTACAGCTCAGTACAGAACTCCTCTTAATTTCTCTGATGAGCTTATGGAAGTAGCTAAGGCAAGTCTTCTTAGAATCACAAATGCAGCAAAGAGCCTTAATGATGTGGTTACATCAGATAAAAAGGACGGGGCAGCATTTGATGATGCAGCTAAGGAAGAACTTAATTCATACATTAAGAAATTCGATGAAGCTATGGATGATGACCTTAATACAGCAGATGCCATTTCTGCAATCTTTGAGCTGGTTAAGTATTCTAATACTAAGATTAAAGAGGGCATTTCATCAGAGTATGCTTCAAAGTTATATGAAACATTAAAGACACTTGCAGATGTGCTGGGACTTAAGTGTGAAGTTAAGGAAGAGATTCTTGATTCAGACATCCTTGCACTTATTGAGGAAAGAACAGCTGCAAAGAAGAATAAAGATTTTGCGAGAGCTGATGCTATAAGAGATGAACTTCTCAGCAAGGGTATCATTTTAAAGGATACAAGAGAGGGTGTTAAATGGCAGAGAGTTTAGATCCAGGCCTTTATTCACCTTTAACTCTGGCTTATCTTGGAGACAGTGTATTTGATCTCTATATTAAGTCGCATTTTGTAAAGGCGTCTAATAAGCAGGTTGAGAAATATCATAAGGAAGTTATAAAAGTTGTAAATGCCCGTCATCAGGCCAGGTTCATGGATACTTATATGGACCTTTTTACTGAAGAGGAAGTTGCAATATTTAAGAGAGGCAGAAATGCTTCTGTACATACAAAAGCAAAGAATGCAAGTATGGCACAGTATAAGAAAGCTACAGGTTTTGAAGCCCTGGTGGGATATCTTTATCTTAAAGGGGATAAGGAAAGGCTCCAGTGGCTTATAGACCTTATGCTTAATATGCCTGATGCAGAGGAGTAGTAAATGAGTAGATTTGAGTCTGATAGCAAAGACAGAAGAGATAATAGGGACAGAGATAGTAGAGACAGAGATAGCAGAGACAGAAGAGACAGAGATAATCGAGACAGAAGAGA
>JAFOIV010000114.1 GCA_017420535.1 Eubacterium sp.
AGCAGCCCACATCTGGTGCTGTCCAACGTCAGTTGTGATTATTGCGTCACCCTTTGTCATATCATAAATGTTGCTGATTACAGCAGGGCCTGTAAGATGTTCCATATCATACTTAAGTGGATTCTCTTCCTTAAGTTTCTTAATCTCTGCCATCCATTCAGGTTTAGCAGATGCCTTGATCTGAGAATTAAGGATCTTTAAGATTTCTTTTGCATCACCGATAACTGAAGCATCAGCTGTAACATTTTTAGAGATTTCAGCTGCATCGATATCGATATGAAGGATCTTTGCATCATTTGCAAAACGGGATGCATCACCTATAACTCTGTCTGAGAAACGAGCACCGATAACAATTACAAGGTCGGCTTTATTTACACCGAAGTTAGATGCCTTTGTTCCGTGCATACCGATCATTCCAGTGTATCTTTCGCTGGTTCCGTCAAATGCTCCCTTACCCATTAAGGTATCGCAAACAGGAGCATCAATTGTTTCAACGAACTTCTTTAATTCTTCTGTAGCGTCAGCAGCTATAGCACCACCACCTACAAGAACGAAAGGACGCTTAGCAGCCTTTATCATAGTAACGGCTGTCTCAATATCCTTTTCCTTTATTGTATTTGTAACTCTTTCGATCTTCTCTGGCTTATGATATTCATAATCAGCTCTTGCAGCTGTTACGTCCTTAGTGATATCAACAAGTACAGGACCCGGTCTTCCTGACTGAGCGATCTTAAATGCACGTCTAATTGTATCTGCTAACTCATGTACATTCTTTACAAGGAAGCTGTACTTTGTGATTGGCATTACAACTCCGGCAATATCGATCTCCTGGAAGCTGTCTTTACCAAGCATTGCAACACCTACGTTTGCTGTGATAGCCACAAGAGGGATTGAATCCATATATGCTGTAGCAATACCTGTTACAAGGTTTGTAGCACCAGGGCCTGATGTAGCCATACAAACGCCAACCTTACCTGTTGCTCTTGCATATCCGTCTGCAGCATGAGCTGCACCCTGCTCATGAGATGTGAGCACGTGATGGATCTCATCCTGATGCTTATATAATTCGTCGTATACGTTAAGGATTGTTCCTCCCGGATATCCAAATACTGTATCAACGCCCTGTTCCTTAAGGCATTCAATTACGATCTCTGATCCTGTTAAATTCTTCATATAAGTTCTCCTTCTTATATCTTTCTTAATTTAAGCCTTTGGCATTTCAAGGATTGCGCCTCTGTTACCACTAGTAACCATTGAAGCATATCTTGAAAGATAACCTGTTTTAACCTTTGGCTCTCTTGGAGTCCACTCAGCTTTTCTCTTGGCAAGTTCTTCATCTGATACATCAAGATGAATTGAAAGTGCATTAATATCAATATCTATCATATCACCTTCTTTTACAAGAGCAATAGGTCCACCTACTGCAGCTTCTGGTGATACATGTCCAATTGATGCTCCACGGCTTGCTCCTGAGAAACGTCCGTCAGTAATAAGTGCTACAGTTGAGCCAAGTCCCATACCAGCAATAGCCGATGTAGGATTAAGCATTTCTCTCATACCAGGACCACCCTTAGGGCCTTCATATCTAATAACTACTACATCCCCTGCAACAATCTTCTTTCCAAGGATTGCAGCGATGGCATCTTCTTCACAATCAAATACTCTTGCAGGTCCTCTGTGCTGTAACATTTCAGGAACTACTGCTGATCTCTTAACAACTGATCCGTCTGGTGCAAGATTACCCTTAAGAACCGCAAGTCCACCAGTCTTTGTATATGGATTATCGATAGGTCTTATAACCTCTGGATTTCTATTAACACTGTTCTTTACAGCTTCCCCAAGTGTAAGACCTGTAACTGTCATAGTGTCTCCATTGATAAGTCCTGCATCAAGGAGTTCTTTAATAACAGCGTATACACCACCGGCTTCATTTAAGTCTTCCATATAGGTTGGGCCTGCTGGTGCCAGGTGGCAAAGGTTTGGAGTCTTCTCACTGATAGGATTTGCAAATGCTATATCAAAATCAAAGCCGATCTCATGTGCTATTGCAGGAAGGTGAAGCATTGAATTTGTTGAGCATCCAAGAGCCATATCTACTGTAAGGGCATTCATTATCGCTTCCTTAGTGATGATCTTACGTGCTGTGATGCCTTTCTTTAACATATCCATTACTGCATAACCTGCGTGCTTGGCAAGCATTATTCTTTCTGAATAAACTGCAGGGATAGTACCATTTCCAGGAAGACCCATACCAAGTGCCTCTGTAAGGCAGTTCATTGAGTTAGCTGTGTACATACCTGAGCATGATCCGCAAGTTGGGCAGACCTTCTTTTCAAATTCATCAAGCTTTGCTGCGTCGATTGAACCTGCTGTGTACTGTCCTACTGCTTCAAACATAGATGAAAGGCTTCTCTTTACGCCTCCTACATGTCCTGCAAGCATTGGGCCACCTGAAACGAATACTGTAGGAAGGTCAAGTCTTGCAGCTGCCATAAGAAGTCCAGGAACATTCTTATCACAGTTAGGTATCATAACTAAAGCATCAAACTGATGAGCAAGAGCCATACATTCTGTTGAATCAGCAATAAGGTCTCTTGTAACAAGTGAATATTTCATTCCGATATGTCCCATGGCAATACCGTCACAAACAGCAATAGCCGGGAACATAACAGGCATACCGCCTGCTTCAGCAACCCCAAGCTTTACAGCTTCAGCAATCTTATCTAAATTCATATGGCCTGGTACTATCTCATTATATGAGCATACGATACCAACCATAGGTTTCTTCTTTTCTTCATCTGTCATTCCAAGTGCGTTAAGTAATGATCTGGCAGGTGCCTGCTGAAGACCATTTTTCATATTTTCACTCTTCATAATTTTTATCTCCTTTGATATTTTTATTCAAATATCTTATTTTTTTAAAATTTATTACACACGTTCTGCGATAAGTGTTCCCATCTCAGAAGTCTTAACCTGATCTTCTCCCGGCTTAGCTATATCTATTGTTCTATAACCTTCCTTAAGTACCTGCTTAACTGCATTTTCAATAGCGTCAGCTTCCTTATCAAGGTCAAATGTAAATCTGAGCATCATAGCTGCTGAAAGGATTGTAGCTATTGGATTTGCGATATTCTTTCCAGCGATATCAGGAGCTGATCCGCCAGATGGCTCGTAGAGACCGAACTTTGTCTCATTAAGTGATGCTGATGGAAGCATTCCGATAGAACCTGTGATCTGTGAAGCCTCATCTGAAAGTATATCACCAAACATGTTCTCTGTAAGGATTACATCGAACTGAGCCGGATCTTTAACCAGCTGCATTGCAGAATTATCTACAAGCATTGTCTCATATTCAACTTCCGGATAGTCTTTAGCCACTTCTGCTGTAACCTTTCTCCAGAGACGAGATGAATCAAGAACATTAGCCTTATCAACTAATGTAACCTTCTTACGACGCTTCATAGCAATATCAAAGCCCTTTATGGCGATACGTCTGATCTCATTTTCATTATATGTAAGAGTATCTACTGCTGTAACTACTCCATCTATTTCTTTTGTAAATCTTTCTCCAAAATAAAGACCGCCTGTAAGTTCTCTCATGATAAGCATGTCAAAGCCTGCATCTGCTACAGATTCCTTAAGCGGGCAAGCCTCTTTAAGTTCTGGATAAAGAGAAGCCGGACGAAGATTTGCAAAAAGCCCAAGTTCCTTTCTTATCTTAAGAAGTCCTGCCTCAGGGCGCTTCTCTGGTGGAAGCTTATACCAAGGTGATGTATTTGTATTTCCTCCGATAGAACCAAGAAGAACAGCATCACTTTTCTTTGCTACTGCTACCGCCTCATCTGTAAGAGGTTCTCCTGTTGCATCTATTGAGCATCCTCCCATGAGGATCTCTGTATAATTAAATGTATGTCCGTACTTTTTTCCAACTGCATCCAGCACCTTCATTGCTTCTGTAACAACTTCCGGTCCGATACCATCGCCTTTAATGACTGCTAAATTGCAAACCATTATCTTCTTCCTCCGTAAATTAAGAATAAGTAAAAACGCCTGTTTTAGCGCATTTCTTTATTATTTTGCATTGATGTAATTGATAAGTCCGCCTGAAGTAATGATCTTCTGCATAAATGGAGGGAATGCTGTTCCCTTATAAACCTTACCTGTTGTGATATCAGTGATCTCACCATTATCGAAATTGATCTCAACTTCATCCCCAGCCTTAATTTCTGCTGCAGCCTCCGGACACTCAATGATAGGAAGACCTATATTGATGGAATTTCTATAGAAGATTCTTGCAAATGTATCTGCTATTACACATGAAATTCCTGAAGCCTTGATAGCGATAGGAGCATGTTCTCTTGATGAACCACAGCCGAAATTCTTTCCGGCTACCATAATGTCCCCATCCTTTACTCTGTTAACGAATTCTTTATCTATATCTTCCATGCACTTTGCTGCAAGTTCCTTAGGATCAGCAGTATTTAAATAACGTGCAGGAATTATAACGTCTGTATCAACATTATCGCCATATTTATGAACTGTTCCGTGTGCTTTCATTTTCTAATCCTCCCTTTCTTATGCCATTACTTCTTCAGGACTTGAAATCTTACCTGTGATAGCTGATGCCGCTGCAACAGCTGGACTTGCAAGATATATTTCTGAATCGATAGCACCCATACGACCTACGAAATTACGGTTAGTTGTTGAAACCGCCTTTTCTCCTGAAGCAAGGATACCCATGTGACCTCCAAGGCAAGGACCGCAGGTTGGAGTTGAAACGATAGCGCCGGCATCAATAAAGATTTCAGCCAGTCCTTCTTTAATCATCTGCTTATAAATAGCCTGAGTACCAGGGATAACGATACATCTTACAAATGGAGCTACCTGCTTTCCATTAAGGATATCAGCAGCTATTCTCATATCGTCGATACGGCCATTTGTACATGAACCGATAACAACCTGATCGATATTTATTACTCCTACTTCATCAATAGTCTTTGTATTTCCTGGAAGATGAGGAAATGCAACTGTTGGGCGAAGAGTTGAAAGGTCTATTGTATACTCTTCATCATAGACAGCATCCTCATCAGCTTCATAAGCCTTATATGGCTTTGTAGAATGTTCTTTCATATATTCAATAGTAAGATCATCTACAGGGAAGATTCCATTTTTAGCACCAGCTTCAATAGCCATATTAGCAATAGTAAATCTGTCATCCATTGTAAGTTCCTTAATGCCCTCACCAACGAATTCCATTGACTTATATCTTGCCCCATCAACGCCGATCATACCAATGATATGAAGGATAAGATCCTTACCTGAAATCCACTCTGACTTCTTACCAACGATATTAAATTTAATAGCTGATGGAACCTTGAACCAGGCTTTACCTGTAACCATTCCGGCAGCCATATCTGTAGAACCTACACCAGTTGAAAATGCACCTAAAGCTCCATAAGTACATGTATGTGAATCAGCACCGATACAAGTATTACCTGCTACGATAAGACCTTTTTCAGGTAGAAGTGCATGCTCAATACCCATCTGTCCAACATCAAAGTAATTCACGATATTGTTCTTCATAGCAAATTCACGGACCTGCTTAACATGCTCGGCACTCTTGATGTCCTTGTTTGGTGTAAAATGATCCATAACCAGTGCTATCTTTGTATTATCGAAGACATCTTTCTTCGTAAACTTATCTAACTCATTAATAGCAACAGGTGTTGTAACATCATTTCCAAGAACAAGATCAAGGCTAGCCTCGATAAGATCTCCAGCTGCTACAGACTCAAGTCCTGCGTGGTCAGCTAAAATCTTTTGTGTCATGGTCATACCCATATCAGTTTCCTCCTAAATTCTGTAAAAAAATCCAACGCCAAAAAATTTTGGTGAAAAAATTACAATAAAGCTAATTTTTAATTTGTATTCTATCACTAGTAAGAATATAATTACAATATATATTAGTAATCTTTTGTATAACTTCAAGTTATATGTTTATAAGGAGAAATAAATGATCGATAATCTTAATTATTACAGGATCTTCTATGCTACAGCCAAAGAAGGAAATATAAGTCGAGCAGCCGACAGACTCTATATCAGCCAGCCTGCGGTAAGTAAATCCATTTCCCTTTTAGAGAAAGAATTAAACTGCACTCTCTTCAACCGTTCTTCAAGAGGTGTAAAACTTACCGAAGAAGGAGAACTTTTATTTGAATCATTATCCAGTGCTTTTCAGAAGATAAATGACGCCGAGGATAAACTCCAGCGAGACTTAAGCCTTGGAGTAGGGGAATTAAAGATTGGGGTAAGCAATGCCTTATGCCGTCATCTTTTAATGGACCATCTGAAAAACTACATAATAAATAACCCTCATATCAAGGTATCCATTGACTGCCACGCTACCATAAATACCGTGCGCCTTTTACAGGACAATGCCGTTGATATAGGGTTAATATGTGAAACTGATCTTCCATCGGATATTGAATTCATCCCTATAAAGAAGATCCATGATGTATTTGTTGCCAGTAAGACTTATCTGGAAAATCTGATCCTCCGCGAAACAAAGCCGGAAGCCCTTAACAGTTCCAACTATTTTTTCTCCGGAAATATAACCATGATGACTCAGTTTTCCCGATCATCGCGCGATAAAAAGACACTTGGCAAGAACCAGAACCAGCAAAACCACAATCATACTGATAATAGACATAAAGAAACCTCCTTTAAAAACACATTTTTTGACCTGCTTCCAGCCAACTCTCTCACCCCAAACGAAGTATTAGAAAGGGGAAATGTCATGTTGCTGGAAAAGGGAAATGTTACCAGGAACCATATTGAGAAATATTTCTACCAGAACAATATAATCCCTAAGAAAATTTTAGACATAAATGATATGGACCTTCTTCTTGATTTTGCCCGTATCGGTCTTGGAATCTCCGCTATCGTTAAGGAATTTGCCGAAGATGCAATAAATGACGGCTCTGTCATCCTTCTTCCTTTAAATGAGGAAGTTCCTGAAAGAAATGTAGGTTTCGCCTACAAAAGGAACAACACCAATAAGAAGATCATTAAAGATTTTCTTTCTTTTGGGAATCAGCATTCTTCATCTTTTTAAGATAAGCCTGATCCACCTTAACACTTCCATATCTTATAGCATTATAGAGTTCGGTAAGTTCCGGGAGTTGCTCCCCGGCTGCCGCCTCTATACCATTTTTAATATCACCTGATGTAGAACTTCTGCTAGGATAATATTCCTTCTCAAACTTAAGGATCCTCTTTTTATAAATCCTTCTGGCTCTCTCTTCCATGGAAAGATATTCAGCCACCTGCTTAAAGATATTTCCTTTAGTCCTTTCTTTTTTATCCAGCTTATTTAATTCATTTACATCTTCAATCTTGTCATTTAATTCATGCCTCTTTAAGATAAAACGGATTATCCAGGCAAAGGCAAAAATAACCAACACCACCATTCCCACAATAAATATTATCCTGAAAATGGCATTTAAAATGATAGAAAGATCTGTCTCTCCATCAACCGGAAGATTCAGCTGCTGCATCTTATAATTATAATTTTCCGCAGCACTTTCTGCACTTCCTCCTCCTAAAAAACTGGCAATAAATCTAAATACCGTAACTACGATAAGTACAATCTTCTTTAATACATTTACCACCACATGCCAAAGACTTACCATCCATTTGCTGATACCCAGGGCATCTCCTAGGAAAAGCATCACAAGGCAAACTACCATTATACAGAGAATGATAAGTGAATTGGTCTTCATGATCCTCTTTATCGGAATTCCTCTAACATCCCTGGTGGATCTGATATATCCCACCAGTCCATCGGTATAATCCGCCAGAAGAAAGATCATAAATAATACTATGGCAAAGCTAATGGACATGGTCATAATATCCTGTTTCTTTGAATAGGCTGCAAACCCATAAGTAAAAAATGCCACTATAAAGGCTATCCAAGGCATATCTGATGCAGGATATATCTTTCCGTCCTTCATCATAAATCTTGCAGTGCCGATAAAAGCGATGACTCCCACAAAGGCCAAAGCCCCTTTAATAAAAATGTCTCCCGGCACAAATATCATAAGTACCATGATAAGAAGTTCATAAAGCATGGCCTGCCATATCTTATTTATCTTTTCTCTAAAAATATAATTATACAGATAAATGATTCCTATTACCAAAACATGTATCCATCTAAGAGGCTGAACCGGGAAGTATTCGCAGACAAAATAAAGGAGCTGCACAGTGATAAGAACTATATAAAGCCACCTAAGGCCTTTACGTAATAGATCAAGATGCATCGGTGAGATTCACCTCCCATCCATGAATACACTCTCTTTCCGGTGTATATCCTATCTGATCATAATAAGGAACTATCATAGACACATATAATCCGTTCTTATTCATCTCATCGATCTTACTAAGAAGGTCCTTCTTATGATATGGAGAAACTATAAGATACAGGATCCTGTCCTCCGCCTTCATTATCTCTTTATCCAGCATCTTTATAAAATCCTTATTTCCACTGGAATTAGCAATGGATGCAAGATACTTATCGATAGTAATGCCATGAGAATTCTCGGCTCCATTTCCGGGAAGAGTTATAATCTCTTTATTAATATCAAGTCCATTTGAAACAACTTCAACGCTGATCTTTGCCCTTAATAACTTGCGGCAGGCGGAACTTACAATGCTTATGGATTCCTCCAGCAAAGTATTGGTCCTGATCATAGAATCCGTATCAAGATTCAGCATGATCTTCACCTGGGCGTCCATGGTATAATCATAAACATTAACCTTTAACTGGCTGGCTTTTGCACTCTGCTTCCAGTTGATAGTCCTAAAGGAATCCGTGGTCCTATAATCTCTCATGCCACGATAAGTCAGCCTGTCTTCAATGAGACTTCTCCTGGAATTGATCTCACCTAAAATGCCCCGGAACACATTATCTATTTTTGAAACATCTATTTTTCTTGGGAAAACAAAAACTCTGGAATCTACTGAAACCGCTTCAGCAAACTGACTGGAAAGGAAGAAATCCTTAACAAGAAGTGTAGCCCCTTCAACCTTATAAATTCCTCTTTCTGTGGCAGTAAAATCAAGTTTCCTCGTAATCCTCTGATGCCCTAATATAGAGAAAATGTCATTTCGATGGTAATTATCTGTAACATTTGAATTTTCCATATCATCAAACTTAAGCGCTCTATCCACAGAAAATTTAAACTGAAAAACCGGCAGCGGAAGAAATTTGTCATTGGTAATAGTCTCCACCAGCTTGGCCTTTTCGCCGCACTCCAAGTACTCCTTACTAAACTTAAGAGATGTAGTAAGCTTTCTGTTCCAGTATGTATTATATATTTCTCTCTGTATAATATATACAGCCACTAATATTACTGTGATAACTATTAGTTTCATAGGCCGCCCCCAATAACCGACTCTCCGGTCTTCAATCGCTCATGAAATCTACTCTTTGTTTTTCTTGTCGCTCCAAAATTCTACTCTTTATTCTTCTTGTCGCTCCAGTCCTCAACTGGAGCTGTGATTGTTTTGGTAAGGTCACTTATAATCTTTCTTGTTTCGTCCATTCTTCCCAAGCCGGAAGCAGTTAAAATTCTATGGGCAAATACATGCGGAGCCAGATATTTAACATCATCCGGTGTAACATAATTTCTTCCTGAAATAGCTGCAAAACTCATGGCAGCTCTCATAAGAAGAAGAGATGCACGAGGACTTACTCCTACTATTATCTTTGAAGAATGTCTTGTAGCTTCTGAAATATCGACTATATAGTCCATAACCTCTTTCTTAACCTTAACGTTCTTAACTGTTTCCCTTGCTTTAAGGATATCTTCCACTGTGCAACATTTGCCAAGCTCTTTTAAAGGGTCGTCCTTCATAAATCTGGCAAGAATTCCAGCTTCCTGATCATGATCAAGGCTTCCCATAGTAAGTTTCATCATAAATCTATCCAGCTGAGCCTCAGGAAGTGGATAAGTACCAGAAGTTTCAATAGGATTTTCTGTAGCTATTACAAGGAAAGGTTCCGGCACTTTCATAGTCTCACCATCAATAGTAACAGTCTTTTCTTCCATAGCTTCAAGCAGGGCTGACTGGGTACGAGGTGTAGCTCTATTTATTTCATCTGCAAGGAAAATATTAGTAAATACAGGCCCCTTCATGAGATGGAAATCTCCATCCTTTTGATTGTAAATATTAAGCCCTGTTATATCCTGCGGCATAAGATCCGGAGTAAACTGAACCCTTTTAAATGTTCCATCCACAGACTGAGCTATACATTTTGCAAGGGTTGTCTTTCCTGTACCTGGATTATCTTCAAGAAGGATATGACCTCCTGAAAGAATTGTCGTAAAAAGAAGGGTAAAAACTTCCTCTTTACCCACTATAACTTTCTGAACATTTTTAAGAACTGATGTATAGATTCCCCTGATATCTTTTATTTCCATATAATACTTTCCCTCCCCAATAGCAGCAATAAATAAACTGATTCTATTATACTAATAAACTGTGAAAATATAAAGAACTAGCGTATGGCATAATATTGACAAAGGGACGACAAAATATAATAGACTCTCAAAGCACCCCCTCCAGCGGGCCAAACATGCCCTTTGGAGGGGTTCTTTTTCGCGTCTTTTATTATATTTTGTCTGAGTATTGCCACTTTATAATACAACGTCAGTGTCAGATAATTTGAACTTGTATAGGCACTATAATTTCAGTTTTACTTTTTCCAAATATTCCAGGTATTATTTTGTGTTTCAGGACTTTTTGTTGACATTTTATTGACATGAACTCATTCTATCTCTGATTTCCTCACAAAGTCATACTACGAGTTAATGTAATTTACAAATTATTGCAAATATATTCTGTGAGTTCCTCAAAACTTCACATATTCGGTATCTGAAATCTTATCTATTTTCACTACCATATCTGTCCATCCTTACTAAGCCTTTAACAAATCATTTAATATTTCAAGAACTTCAATGTAACCAACAACATTAGCCCCCTCTTGAAAAACATTTATCTTTATTGGTTACTGTAATTTGAGCTTTTATATCATAATTATTTATCATGTATATATCCCTCGATGATAAGTAAAACCGAAATCTATCTGTTTTCTTTACGACGTTATATACTTGCGAGATAAAAGGCTATGTCTCATCCCGACAAACTGGAAGTTGTGCGATTAACTTCCAATTTAATCTGCTTAGCCGAAGGCCACCATAGTTTTTATACCACGCTAAATCGCATATAAAAAGATACATTTAGCGCATTATACCATTTTAACAAATAAATCTTCCGCTTTTATCACCGCCTGAATCAGACCGGTATTAACACCTTCAGTTAAGCCGTATGGTGTCACCAAAACTGGATGTATTGAACATTTGGTTTCAGAAGCATTTTTTATTGCTGCTATTTTATTAAGAAGCGAATCAGCATCTTTTTTTGTAAATGTGTATTTACCGAAGGAATACTTCATCTCACACAGATTAATTATTCTATCTTTCCTTGCAAGAACCAAATCTATCTGAGCACCCTTTGTTTTTTTAATAGCGTCAGGTTTACTAATCCAGGAATGAGTTTCCGTTAATACACCTGATATTCCTAATTTGGCTTTAATTTCAGATACATGATCCAAGCAAACCCGTTCAAATGCATTACCGCACCATGCATTTCTTGTCGAAGTATCAAGTTGAATTGTCCAAAAATGCTCATCTGTTGATTTTTTCTGCAAAAATTGAAAATAGAATAAAGAATACTGATCTGTCAATTGGTATATGGCATCCTTTGTCTTCTTTCCAAACATGGTATACTTTCTTATAAAGCCACAACTAATCAGCTCATCAAGTATTTTTGTCAAAAACCCTGAATTAGGTAATTTAGTTACCTCTGATATTTCATTTCTCGTTAATCCAATTTTCTTTTTGCCTAACGCATTTACCACAGTAATATAGTTTTGTGGATTTCTGAATAAAGAGGCATACAGGTATTTGAACTCATCTTTCATCGGCGCGTCATCAGCAAAAAACATTGCATCAATATTTTGCGCAACACTTAAGCCTTTCTTA
Organism: Eubacterium sp.; assembly: GCA_017420535.1. Classification (GTDB taxonomy): domain Bacteria; phylum Bacillota; class Clostridia; order Lachnospirales; family Lachnospiraceae; genus Eubacterium_Q. The sequence continues at coordinate 12,105 of JAFOIV010000114.1, forward strand.
ATATATGTCCAATAAAAAGGAACACCACCTATAGCCATATACATCTCTAGAATATCGTATCTTTCCATTATGATATTCCTTGATTTCAAATACTCCTCGCATTCATATAATTTAAACGGCTTTAAATATATCTGACCTGTCAGTCGATTATACAACCCGCCTTTGTTATGAATTATCTTATCAAGCATCCACGATGTAGCAGATGCGCAGACGATAAGAACAACATCCTTTCTTGCACTGGCCCATCCATTCCAAAAATTTTCCAACGCAATAAGCAGGCCGCTTCTTTGTGTATCCATCCACGATAATTCGTCTATGAACAATATTTTCTTTTTATTCTTAGACTTTTCCACCAAATCCTTTAGAAGTTCGAAAGCATCAAGCCAGTTGGTAGGTTCCTTATTCACTTTTAGTCCAGATCTTTTTAATGACGCGGCAAACGCATGAATTTGATTTTTCCTATCAGCATTAGCTAAGCCAGAGTGTTCGAAAGTAAACTGACCATCATATGTTTGACGAATTAAATATGTTTTCCCTACTCTTCTTCGTCCGTAAACAGCAATAAACTGGGCTTCTTCAGCTTTTAATGCATCAAGCAAAACTCTCTTTTCTTTCTCACGTGCAACCAACATAGCTATCATATACCTCGCTAAATCGACCTTTTTTTCCGACTTTTAGCGTAGTATAGCACATTTCATATTTTGCTTCAATGTTATTTTATGTTCCGGTATAACGCGCTAACACATTATCTCTGCATACTCCGATTTGCTTATTTCATTATCCTGTAACATATAACTTATAAAGTCATTCTCATATAAGCCACACCATCAGTACAATTTACTTCTTCAAATCCCATGCGCTTGTATAATCCATATCCAACACTCATCACTTCTGGTTTGGTAGTAAATGTGACCTCTTTAAAGCCTAATTTTCTGCTTCTATCCAGCATCTCATTCATAAGAACTCTTGCATAACCTTTGCCACGATAATCTGGCTTAATATACAGTCTTTTTGCCTCACATGTGTCTTTATCAATACGCTTAATTGCTATAGTAGCTATAGGATTCTCATTTTCAAATCCGATCAACAATGCACCATCTTTATAATATGTATCAAGATCAGCTAATTCTTTATCCAATGATACAAAGCAGCTCTCAGCGCCTTTTATCTCAGAGTATTCCCTTATAAGCTTCTTCGCTTCTTCGTAATCCTCACAATCCTTTATTTCAAACATACCGCGTTCCTCCTCTGATAGTAAGTTTATACTGAACTGTATCCACCTGTGTAAGATCAATTCCCAGCTTCTCAGCATTCTTAAGAGTCTCTTCTGACGGTCCGAGATCCATAAGAAGCTTATGCTTTTTTGTTTCAACATAGAATGACAGACCATGCGCATATGCACATCCCATGCTGCCTTCCGTATTTTCAATAAGATTTATTATCCTTATTCCACGAACTACCATCCATAAACTATCATTCCACATACTGCTGATACACATATTAGCAGTATAGGAGATATTTTCTTTTTTATAAGCTTTTTTAATCCAAAATATAATCCACCCAAAGCTATAGTTAAAACAATAGCTGGGACATCAGTTTCTATGCTCGAACAGATATTGAAATTCTTCCAGATCATATATATTCCAGTCGCAAGAATAATACCAATAATACAAGGTTTTAAACCACTTAATACCCCTTGAAACATTTTGTTTTTCAAAAGACTCTTAAGTAAAAGCATTATAACAAGTATTATTAGAAAAGCAGGAAGAACAACAGCGGTTGTAGCAATAAACGCTCCAAGAATCCCACCTTTGGTACTCCCTATGTATGTTGCTAGATTCACCATAATTGGCCCGGGTGTACTTTCACTTACAGCAATCATATATGATAACATTTCATCATCTAGCCACCCATATGATAAAACAATTTCACGAATCAGTGCTATAGAAACATATCCACCGCCAAATGAAAAAAGACCAACCTTGAGAAATCCTATCAATAAGTCAATATATATCATTAGTCAGCTTCACTCCTTTTTTGTTTTGTTATTTATCAGAAAGGATACCAGTCCGACCAACATGGCAAAAAGCATAATTACAAGTGATGAAATATGTAAAGAGAAAATGTTTATCACAAGCATTGCTATACATGATGCAATTATTATAATGATCTTAAGTGCTGTTAATTTAGCCTTTGAAAGCATCTTAACAGCCGCATCCAGTATTAGAATACCAACAGCTATTTTTATTCCGTGAAATGCATTATTTATCCAGGATATTTCAAGAAACCTATCTAGATATTTGGAAATTAGAAAGATAATCACAAACGATGGAAGAACCATTCCAATAGTTGCAAATATAGCTCCCAAGAGCTTCTTCCTCTTATATCCTACATATGTAGCACAGTTAATAGCTATCGGTCCTGGTGTTGATTCAGCTATAACTGTAATATCCATCATTTCATCGTGTGTAATCCATTTTTTCTTTTCTACGCATATATCTTCAATCAGAGATATCATTGCGTATCCACCACCAAATGTAAATGCTCCTA
>JAFOIV010000015.1 GCA_017420535.1 Eubacterium sp.
AATGCTTAGAGCTGGTAAAAGATCAAATGAATTAGGACATGTAGTTCTTCTTGATCCTGTTGGGGCAGGTGCATCAAAGCTTCGAACAGAGACTGCTGAAAAAATTGTAAATGAGATAAAGCTTGATGTTATAAGAGGAAACATTTCAGAGATAAAGACTATAGCAAATGGAATCGGTACAACTCATGGTGTTGATGCGGACGTAAATGATAAAGTGACAGAAGATAATTTAGATGAGGCTGTAGTATTTGTAAAGAATCTGGCTGATAGAATGGGATGTATCATAGCTATTACCGGAGCTATCGATTTGGTGGCAGATAAAGATAAATGCTATGTTATTAGAAATGGAAGAAGTGAAATGAGTTCAATCACAGGTACAGGTTGCCAGCTTTCGGGACTTATGACAGCATTTCTCATTGCAAATCCAAAGGAAAAGCTTGAAGCTGCTGCAGCGGCTGTTTGTGCCATGGGAGCAGCAGGAGAGATCGGCTGGTCATATATGAAAGAGTATGAAGGAAATTCTACATACAGAAATCGTATCATTGATGCGATATTTAATATGGATGGGGATATGCTGGAGAGATACGCAAAGTACGAAATAAAATAATTATGCAGTTATGTGATAGGTGTTTTAGATGGATGCGTAGCAAGATATCAGATGATTTTTGAAGAGGAAAAAAATGTTAGTTAATGATAATTTTTCAGAAGAAGCTTTAAAAAAGTCGATGCTTCTTTATGGAGTAACAGATCGCCATTGGCTTAAAGAGGAAGAAAAACTTGTTGAAAAGGTGAGACTTGCTCTTTTGGGCGGGGCAACATTTATCCAGTTAAGAGAAAAAAACATGGATAGAGAAGAAATGAAGAAAGAAGCCATTGAAATAAGAGACTTATGCAGAGAGTTTAAAGTTCCATTTGTGGTTAATGATGATGTACTGCTGGCAAAAGAAATAGATGCAGACGGCGTTCATGTTGGACAGGAAGATATGGAAGCTTTAAAGGCAAGAGAAATCCTGGGAGATGGAAAGATCATTGGAGTTTCTGCCCAGACTGTAGAAGAAGCAATCATTGCTGAAAAAAATGGAGCTACTTATCTTGGTGTTGGAGCAGTATTTCCAACAGGTTCAAAGGATGATGCGATAATGGTAAGTAAAGATACTCTTAAAGCAATAACTAAGGCAGTATCAATTCCTGTGGTAGCTATAGGTGGAATCAGTAAAGAAAATGTTACTGAACTGTCAGGCTGCGGGTTGGATGGAATTTCAGTTATCAGTGCCATTTTTGGACAGGAAGATATAGAAGAAGCGACTAAAGAACTTAAGAAAGAAACTAAGAAGATCGTAGAATCTTAAGTAGATAAATAGTTAATACACGGCTTTATCGGGGGCACCACTTTAAAGTCGTTTAGCATATAAGCTAAGAAAAGTGCAAATCAAGTTAGGAGGACTTATACTATGTACACAGCACTTACTATCGCTGGAAGTGATTCCAGTGGAGGCGCCGGAATTCAGGCAGATCTTAAGACCATGATAAGCAACAAGGTCTATGGAATGAGCGCGATCACAGCTCTAACTGCGCAAAATACTACCGGCGTAACAGGGATAATGAATGTAACTCCAGATTTCCTGGAGAAAGAGATTGATGCGGTATTTACTGATATTTATCCTGATGCCGTAAAGATCGGAATGGTATCTGATAAGGAACTTATCGGAGTCATTGAAAAAAAATTAAAGCAGTATAAAGCAAAAAATATTGTTTTGGATCCTGTAATGGTGGCTACTAGTGGAGCTCGGCTTATAGCAAATGATGCAATGGATGCGTTAAAAAATAAGCTTATACCACTGGCGGATGTTATCACACCAAATATTCCAGAAGCTGAGGAATTAGCCGGTTTCAGCATAAAGTCTGAAACAGATATGGAAAAGGCGGCAGAAGTGATCAGTGAAAAATATGGAAATGTATGTGTTCTCATTAAGGGAGGACATAACTTAAATGATGCAAATGATTTCCTATATACAAAAGATAAAAAAGAGTGGTTCAAAGGAAATAGGATAGATAATCCTAATACTCATGGCACAGGTTGTACATTATCATCAGCTATAGCTTCAAATCTTGCAAAGGGATTTGACATGGTTGAAGCAGTAAAGAGAGCGAAGGATTACATTTCAGGAGCTCTTGCTGCAGGACTTGATCTGGGCAAAGGCAGTGGACCTATGGATCACGGATTTTTAATCCCGGAAAATTAACTTGAAGATCAATTAAATATAGGAGATTAAATACTATGGAGAATAAGAAAACCAGCACTTTTTCTAATGGCCTTATCTGGTTTGGAGCCGGAGTTTCTCTTGCTGAAATAGTAACAGGAACTTTTGTTGCACCTCTGGGAATGAAAAATGGATTAATATCCATTGTTTTCGGACATGTTATAGGATGTATCCTGCTGTTCTTAGCAGGGCTTATTGGTGGCAGAGAAAAGAAAAGTTCTATGGAATCTGCAGGAATAGCATTTGGAAACAAAGGTAATATTCTTTTTGCGCTGTTAAATGTACTTCAGCTTGTGGGCTGGACAGGAATTATGATCTATGATGGCGCGGTATCTGCCAAAGGAATCCTTGATCTTCCAATTTTTATCTGGGCGATCATCATTGGTGGTCTTATAGTTATCTGGATAATAGCAGGACTTAAAGACCTTGGTAAGATAAGTGTGATAGTAATGGCTGCATTATTTATCCTTACTATTGTTCTTTCAGTTGTAATATTTAGAAATCCTGATGGAGCACATTCAATTTCTGAAAAGATAACTTTTGGAGCAGCTGTTGAATTATCAGTTGCTATGCCGCTTTCCTGGTTCCCTGTTATAAGTGATTATACAAAGGATGCAGAGAATCCATTTGCGGCAACACTTACAAGTTCTGTTGTTTATGGAATGGTGAGTATGTGGATGTTTGTGATTGGAATGGGAGCATCCATTTTTGCCGGAACAGGCGATATTTCCCAGATTTTGCTTAAATCAGGGCTTGGAGTAGTAGGACTTATCATAATAGTAACTTCAACAGTAACAACAACCTTTCTTGATGCATTTTCAGCAGGAATCTCAGCTGTTACGATTCATAAAAAGATCAGCCCTAAATGGGCTGGAGTTGCAGCGGGAGTTTTAGGTACTGTGGGAGCCGCCATTTTCAATATGGATGATATTACAGGATTTTTATATCTTATAGGCTCTGTATTTGCACCTATGATCGCTGTTCTTATTGCTGATTATTTTATAATCCGTAAGGATTCTTCTGATAAAAAATTTGATTTTGTCAGCCTTTTTGTATGGTTTGTAGGCTTTGTAATCTATAGATTTTTGATGAAAATGGATATTCCTGTGGGGAATACTCTGCCTGACATGTTGATAACAATCTGTCTTACAGTTTTTGTCGAAATGGTTGTGAAAAAAGTCAATAGAAAGGTTGAAATCTTTGGCTAATATTCCGCCTTACGAAAGATGCTTCTTTAGTGTTAAAATGAATATTGCAGTGTTAATATTTGTTTTTGGATGAACAAAAAGGAGTGTTCAGATGTTCAATGTAGGCGATTACGTTGTGTATGGAACTAACGGAGTTTGCAAAGTTACAAGCATTGGACCAATCGATTGCCCTGGCGTTTCAAGGGAGAGATTATACTATACCATGACGCCATGTTACATCAGAGACAGTTCTGTATCCACACCTGTTGATAATACCAGGGTTGTTATGAGAAAAGTCATGACAAGGGCTGAGGCTGAAAATCTGATCGACAGAATGGATGAAATTGATGAGTTAGAAGTCCGTGAGGAAAAAAAGAGAGAGGTAGAATATAAGAGTATTCTCCTTTCGTGTGACCCTGAAGAAATCGTTAGACTCATCAAAGCTATCTCTGAACGAATTAAGAAGAGGACTGGAGAGGGCAAAAAGATTACAAGTTCTGATTCAAAGTATATCCACATTGCAGAGGATAGCCTGTATGGCGAACTTGCGATCGCTCTTGGAATGGAGCGAGATAATGTTGGAGATTATATTAAGTCAAGACTTGAGGAAAAACTTGGAGCATAAGTAAAACTAAGTTAATCTGTGACGTAGAAAAGTCCGGCGAGAGCCGGACTTTTTTAAAAAATAATAAGAAGCAGGAATTAATATGAATAAAGATGATATTTTCGAAATAGAAATTGAAGATTTAGGAAATGACGGAGAAGGCATAGGTCACGTTGATGGAATGACTATATTTGTAAAAGATCTATGTCCGGGTGATGTAGCCAAAGTAAAAATAATAAAGGCAAAGAAGAATTATTGTTATGGCCGTGCTATGGAGATAATCAAGCCTTCGAAACAAAGGGTTGAAGCAAAATGTCCTGTGGCAAGACAGTGCGGTGGTTGTGTTCTCCAGCATCTTTCTTATGAAGAGCAGTTAAGAAGAAAAGATAAAAAAGTAAGAGATTGTCTTAGCAGGATTGGTGGCATTAAAGATATAGATTCTTACATGGAGCCACCGGTGGGAATGGAGGATCCATATCATTACAGGAATAAGATGCAGTTCCCTGTAAGACGTAACAAGGAAGGTAAGTGTGTTGTAGGTTTTTATGCGGGAAGAACCCATAGTATTATTCCTGTGGATTCTTGTGTTATAGGACACAGTGTAAATGACAATATCATTAAGGCAGTTAAGGCTTTTGTAGATAAGTTTAATATTTCCTGCTATGACGAATTAACAGGAAAAGGATTTCTTAGACACATTTTAACCAGAGTTGGATTTACCACAAATGAACTTATGGTATGTCTTATTGTTAATGGTGAAAGTCTGCCACATAAGGAAGTCTTTACAGAAATGATAAGTGATGCAGTGGCTGAGTATAATAAAGCAGCTGACAAAAAAGATGATAATTTTAAAGAGATAATACTTAAATCGATAGTCATCAATATCAATAAGGAAAAGACCAACAGGATCCTGGGCTTTACTTCAAAAACTATTTATGGTGACGGTTTTATCACAGATTATATCGGGGATGTTAAATTTATGATATCTCCGGAATCATTTTTCCAGGTTAATCCGGTGCAGACTGTTAAATTATACAGTAAAGCTTTGGAATATGCGGCCCTTACTGGAAATGAAACTGTCTGGGATATGTATTGCGGTATAGGTACAATCTCATTGTTCCTATCTGATAAGGCAAAGAAGGTTTATGGGGTTGAGATTGTTCCTCAGGCTATTATTGATGCAAAGAAAAATGCAAAGTTAAATAATAGAGATAATATAGAATTTTATACCGGTAAGGCAGAAGATGTTGTAACCGAAATATATGAAAAGAAGGTTGAAGGATCCACAGCAGACGTGGTTTGTGTTGATCCTCCAAGAAAAGGATGTGATGAGAAACTGCTTAATACCATAATTTCTATGGCTCCTAAGAGAGTGGTTTATGTATCATGTGATCCTGCAACTCTCGCAAGGGATGTAAAATTCCTTAGTGAGCATGGTTATGAATTAAAGAAGGCGGTGGCGTTTGACCAGTTTTCTCATAGTATGCATGTGGAGACTGTGGTTCTGTTGACTAAAGTACATAACTGATAGTGTGAAAATGCTTGAAATAAAAAGGCTTTTCCGAGGATTTGGACGTGAATCCAGATCCTCGGATTTTCTACGTTTTAGGAGCTGTAAAGAGGCTAATTTATGACATCCATATTTTCTTTTGACAATTGTATATATAAGTATTATATTGTATATATCTAATATATACAATATGAATTATTGATGAAAATGGCGATAAATAGAAAACGGGAGGCCGTAATGGATTTTGAAAATGCTATAGAGATAAAGGATTTAACTAAAAAGTACGATGGATTCCTTCTTGATAAGGTAAGCTTCAATGTTCCTAAGGGAAGTATAATGGGGTTTATCGGACAGAATGGTGCAGGTAAAACAACTACAATTAATTCACTTCTTAATATAATAAACTGGGACGGTGGAGAGATAAGAATTCTGGGACAGGAGATGCCGGATCATGAATATGAGGTAAAGGAACAGATATCAGCAATATTTGATATGCTTCCATTCAATGATGATCTTTCAGCAAAGCAGTTAAACAGGATCATGAGAGGGATCTGGAAAGAGTGGGACAGTGAAAGATTCTCTAAATATCTCGATAGATTCCAGCTTCCATATAAAAAGAAGTTTGGAGAATTCTCAAAGGGTATGAAAATGAAACTCCAGATAGCAGCGGGGCTTTCGCATAATTCAAAGCTTCTCATAATGGACGAGGCAACTACCGGACTTGATCCGGTTGTAAGAAATGAGATTCTTGATATTTTCCTTGAATATCTTCAGGACGAGAATAATTCAATACTTATGTCCTCCCACATTACTTCGGATCTGGAGAAGGTGGCGGATATGGTTACATTTATCGATAGAGGAAGGATTCTTCTTACTGGAATAAAGGATGAAATACTTGAAAATCATGGGGTCGTTAAATGCTCAAAAAAAGATTTTAAGGATTTTGAAAGAGAGGATTATATCAGTGCCAGGCTTACAGATTTCGGTGCTGAGATAATGATCAGCGATAGATGGGGAATCGAAAAGAAGTACAGTGGCGCTGTGATCGATAAGACTACGCTTGAAGAGATAATGCTGTTCTATGTGAATAAAGACAGGGGTACTATATGAAACAACTAATGTATAGAAATATATATCTGATACGAAAAAACATATTGATAACTGCCGCTATTTCAGTTGCTTTATTTCTCGCAGGCGTTTTGATTGCTCTTTCAGCAAGGTTTGGAAATATAGCAAAGTATGCAGATGATGCTACAGTAAAAGAATGTTTAGATATTTCTACATATTTTGCAATCCTTTCAGGAATAATATTTGCGACTATGGTGGAGCATATTCCGAATCTTATAATCTCTGATTATAAAAAGAATTGGAGTGCTTATATCGCTTCTACAGGTGTTAAACCTGCTCTCAGGGTAGGAACAGATTTTGCACTGATTTTTATAATGAATATTATCAGCTTTTTTATATGGCTTATCTATGATTTTTCAATAAGGCATATTACCGGGATAAAAGAGGTTCATATAATTGAGTCATTAAGTGGGAACCAGGGAACAATAATAGTAGTGACGATCATATCGGTACTACTTCTCGTTGGTAGTTATATGTCTGTGATGGCTTACATTTTTAAGGGGAAGGATTCGCTTAAAAAGCAGATTGTCACAGGGGCTCCGATAGTAATACTTTCGCTTACGCCTTTTATTCTTCTTATAGTATTTGAAAGTCTGGATATTTCTATAATAAATATGTTAGATAAGGTAAGTGTTTTGTTTGAAAACAAGGCACTTTTTGTGACTATCTTTGTTTGTGATTCTATAGTTATCACTTTTATCTGTTATCTGATATCTCTTAGAGCAGTCAGAAAAGAGGGGCGAAAAGTATGAGAGGACATATATATAAAGATCTATATCTGATCAGGAACAAAACGATATATAGCATAATTATGAGTGTGTTCACTATTATATTCGGTTTCGTAATATATCTTTTACCCAGGACAGTACCTGATATGGATGGAATTCCAATGCCTTCTGTATCTTCTTTAGTTCTTATGCTTGATATATTAATAATCATCAATGCATCAGTTTTATGTAATGAAGTTATAAAAACAGATAAGGAAAGAGTTTGGGGCTATTATGGAGTGGCTCTTCCTGGCAGTGAGAAATCGGTCGTTGCAGCAAAATATATGACAGTGTTCATTTTGTATTTTATTACATTTCTTATAACGGAACTGCTGGGTGTTATTGTGGGACTTTTTGCTAACGAATTAGTGAACTGGTCAATGCCGGTACTGTATATAATTATGTTTGGTGTTTTACTGAGAGCTGTTGAGATGCCACTGGCAATCAGATTCGGAGCAGATAAGGCGAATGGAATCCGAATCCTTATGACAACTGTTATTGTTCTTATTATCGGAATCTATCTGGGATTTGGAAATATTGAATGGCTTATGGGAGAGAATGGAATATTAAAGAATCTTATAGCAGCTATAGAAGAAGATCAAAATGTTATTGAAACTGCAAAGAATGAGATATCGGGAATTCTTGCAAAAATGACATATTGGTCGATTATTCTCTCTTCGCTATTTCCTCACGTTGTAGTAATTCTTTACTACATTTCATATCGTGTGTCATGTAAGGTATATAAGAAAGGGGTGACGAGAGCGGATGCCTGAGACATTAGTTGAATTAGAAAAAACAGATCTGACTGATAAGTGGTATAGAAATCCGGCAGAGTTCAGCAGAAAGAAAACACTATCTGAGATTGGTGTTTTTCTTTTGATAACATTTGGACTGATGCTCACCTTTGGCTGGAAGGCATATATTATGCCGGGGGAGGATAACGGAGTGGTAGATCCTGTAAATTTAAATACCGGATTGAAAAACTTCTGCTATTATATAGCCGCCTTTAGTCCGGCTCTCGGCTGTATTACAGCGAGATATATATTCAGGGAAGGTTTTAGGGATGATATACTGTTTCCAAAGTTTACGGGACATTTTAAAGGATATTTACTTGCGTTTATTCTTCCATTAACATGGGGTATAATGAACTGCATATTAATAACGGTCGTTTTGGGAACGGGATTTACAGTTAAGGCACCGGGTGGCATTTTGGAGGTTGTTGCAGCACTATTTCAGCAAAGTGCTATTGGATATATGGCATTTTTCCTGCTTATAGGTGAAGAACTGGGATGGAGAGCGTTTTTGTATGATAAGCTGGAATGCCTTTTTGGACTAAATGCTTCAATCGTAATAGGAGGAATCATCTGGGGAGTATGGCATCTGCCAGTGCTTATACAAATGGGACTCAATTTTGGGAAGGATGCTCCCGGATTTCCAATTACAAATGTGCTCTTGATGTGTGTGTTTTGCGTAGTTATTGGTGCTATGCTTCAGATGCTTAGGAAGATGGCGGATTCGGTAGTCGCTCCGATAATAGCACATGCACTTATTGATACAGTATGTAATGTTATAGCTACGATGTTTTTGTCGGAGAAAATAGTGGATAGTGTACAGTTTAAGATAGGGGGCTGTATGATAGTTTCATCGGTGTTGATTGGGATACCGTGCTGGGTTTATATGAATAAGTGCCGGCATATGCGAAATGGTGCTAGGCAAACCTTAAAAAAGTGAGTAGTCAGGAAAAACAAATAAATGGATATAATAATTTCGAATTTATCTAACGATCCGATATACCTTCAGATCGTTAATCAAATAAAAGCAATGATTATGAGTGGAGAGCTTGCCCCGGGGGAAGCTCTTCCTTCAATGCGTAATCTTGCAATGCAGATGAGGATAAGCCTCATTACTACGAAACGAGCCTATGAAGAACTGGAGAGGGATGGTTTTATAGAATCCTACACAGGAAAGGGCAGTTTTGTTAAGGCACAGAATAAGGAAATGCTTAGGGAAGAGAGCTTTCGCCAGATAGAGGAACATATCAGCCAGGCAGTGGACAAGGCAAAACTAAGTGGCATAGAGCTGGATGAATTGCTTGGTATAATGAAGACATTATACATGGAATAAGTGGAATTACAGACTGTAGTAATGTCCACTCCTGTTGATTTTGTTCTTTTTTATTCACAAGAGAGTGGTTCAGCTTCTACATTAAAAAGTTCAGAATTCTTAGAATAGTATGTAAACATAAGTAATGCTCCTGCTCCGAACCATGCAATAACATCTGCAAATAAAACACCTTTCTTTCCTACGTAGATTGGAAGCCATGAAGCAACTGCCAGGCGGATAAGTAATTCTACGATACCAGATACCATTGGAATGAATGTTTTACCACTTCCAAGTAATGCGGCACGATAGGTGTATAATGCATATACCACAAAGAGGAACATGCATTGAATTATCAGGTAATAATATGCGGTGCGAAGAATAGTATCATTTAAAGCAGCGGACTGTTCGTTTGTGTTTAAAAACAGGCTAAGGGCGGGCTTTCCTATCAGTATAAAAACCAAGCTGGAGATTACAGCGAGACTTATATTGATCTTTAAGCAGACTCCAACGCCATGTTTAACACGTTCCATCTTTCTGGCTCCGAGATTCTGGGCAACATAGGTTCCGAGGGCAACAGAGAAAGATACTCCGGCCTGCTGGATGAGATTCACTAATTTGCTGGTGAGAGATACAGCAGTGGTAAATACATAGCCGTAGGAATTAACGATGCCCTGCATTATAAGGCCGCCAATGGAAATTACAATATTCTGTGTAGCCAAAGGAAGGCCGGCCTTAAATAATTCTTTGGAACATTTGAGGTTAAAAGACCAGTCGCTGGCACATAAATGAAGCACATCCCATTTTTTTATCTTAATGAAACAAACAACGCAGGAAAATACCTGGGAGATCAATGTAGCTACAGCAACACCGGTAACACCTAAATTAAAGTGAATAACAAATACAGCATCCAAAACAATATTTATTATTGATGAAATGATCAATGCTATAAATGCTGTCTGCGTATCTCCTAAAGACCTTAAAATAGAGGACAGCAGGTTGTAAAGCATGGTGATAAAAACTCCAGCTGTTACAATATTTAAATATAAAATGGACATATCTATGACATTTTCAGGTGTCTTTAAAATAACCAGCAGATCAGGTATATAAAATAAAGCTGCGACGGTGATGAAGACAGTTAATACAAATGATAAAATGCATGACATAGCAATACTTTTTCTCATTTTGGTATAATCTTTTGCCCCGTATTGCTGTGAGATAATTATAGAAAAACCCTGAGTAAAACCTGTAAAGATATTAAGGATCAGCCAGTATATCCAGCTGGTGCAGCTGACTGCTGTGAGAGCTTCGGTACTGACGTATCTTCCTAACATCATAGAATCAACAAGAGTATATGCCTGTTGAATAAGGCTTCCGGCTAGTATTGGAAGGGCAAAAGAGGATAATAATTTTGCTGGTTTTCCGCTGGTCATATCATTTATATGCATTTTTTATAAATTCCCCCTAGAAATTTTCTTATTTTTATATATAATAGTATACGTGTGTGTGTATGAAAAGTATTTTTTTTATGAATAAGGGGACTTGGATATGAAATATATTGTTAACTATGACGAAATAGACAAGTATTGGAAAAATGATTATTTTTTCTGTGAAGATAAAATTCTAGCTACTATGGCCGAGAAATTTGGCTGTAAGTATGATCTTATGTTTTCCGGAGCTTTTGATTTTGGATATAACAAAGGACGAAATAAAGAAGTTGGAAGTAATATGGTGGTCAGATATTTTGATCAGGATATGTTATTGGAAAAATATTATGGAATCCATATAAACAAATTTGATGAGTCTTATGGCGGAGCTGACTTTTTAGAACGTTCTAAAGAGGAATTGTTAAAAGGTATACCTACTGCTGTAGAATTAACGAGAGATGGAATATGGGATATTAAGCCTGGAGAAGATTTAGTCGAGGCAACCATCTTTTTACTTGTGGAGATAACTGATGAAACAGTCACAGTTATTGATCCTCATGAACTTGGAATTAGAAGAGTAGTTTCGAAAGAAATATTTATAAGAAATTTCGCCTGGGGCGTTACATTCGAATGCGATAAAAATAAAGTTGATAAGGAAATTGATGTAAAAGATTTTCTTAAGTATGTTATCTGCAATTGTCATCGTACACTGATATCAAATGAGGGATGCATCGATGCAACTACTATTTTTCCATCAATGCAAAGTGGCAAAGATAATCTTTTACGCCGCAAGGTGGAAGATCCTTATGAAGAAATGCTTCAATTTGCAGAGGATGTTCGTTCTATGGATTTTGATGCGGAAATAAATGGATTAGAGAGCGTGTTATTTACACCATTTTATTATGGGCTTTTATATACATATCGTTCTCGCCTTGTATTTACAAAAGCTCTTCGTGAATTAGAGGAAAGAATCCATTTAGATATATTTGAGCCGATAATTGAAAAGCTGATCGTTACATCTTCTAAGTGGAATTACCTTAGAATGGTATTTACGAATTGCTACCATAATGGGGGAATGAGCCAGAAGATAAAAGACGAAATGAGCTCGGTTATCAAAGAGATTGCAGAGATTGAGAAGGTCGTTATGAATGATCTTCAGGAAATGTATGATAGCTTTGATGACTATAAGAAAGAGGTTAATCTTTCAGAACAGTTTAATACATACTTATTCGATAATGAAAATTGGAAAAGTATAGATGAGGGGAAAGCTGTATATGGAAGATATTATTATGAACCAATAAATGAAGGTGAAGATGCAAGGGGGAATGGAAACTTTATTTTGCCGGAACCAAACAAAAAGGGGGACAGTCTTGTATGTTTGGGACAAAGGCTTTCCGTTGATGAAGAGATCACTGCTACTGAATTTAATAATTTCTATCTGTATGGAACAGTCTTATATAACGAGATGATCTACGATTATATGGATATTCTTTACACAGATGGAAGCAAAGAAAAAGTGCTGATCGGTTTTGATGGTTGGATTGAAAATGATTATAAGCTATGTGGAAGTCTGCAGGCTGTATGGAGGGGAAGAATCATCAAACGAAACAGTAAAGAAGCACCTGATGTAAGAAGAAAAGCTGTCATTTATGAAAAGAGCTATTCTATCTCAAAGGGTAAAAAGGTGCAGGGATTTGTTTTACCAAATAATCCGTTCATAAATATAATTAAAATTATATTTACAAAATAAAAAAATGAAAGTTAGATGTATTAGGAGGTCCAGGTATGAAAAAAGGAATTTGTACAATTGTATCATTAAATTATTTTGCGCAGGCCATGAGTCTGATGAAAAACGTAAAAAAATTTCATCCAGAAGCAGAATTGCATGTTTTACTTGTGGATAGGGTACAGAGTGCAGAAGTAGAGGAAAAGTTAAAAAAGTATGAGGAGGTTGCAAAGCTTTATACTGTTGAGGAAATAGGAATTCCAGATATGATCAGTATGGCATTTAAGTATGATGTAGTAGAGTTAAATACTGCAGTTAAGCCATATTTCATGGAGTTTTTACTTACAGAGTATAATTATGACAACCTTATCTATATTGATGCTGATATTCTTCTGTTCCACAAAATGGATAGAATATATGAAGAATTAGAGAAACATTCAGTAATCTTAACACCTCATCTTATTTCTGTTGAGGAAGATGTGGATACACGCATTTCTAAGACACAGGATTTCTTAAGATATGGCATTTATAATCTTGGCTTCATTGCAGTTCGCAATAATGAAGCAGGAAGAGAAGCAGTTCGCTGGTGGAAACATAAACTTCATGAGAAATGTTATTTAAGCAAAGAAGAATTCCTTGCCTGGGATCAGAAGTGGATGGATTTTGCACCTGCATTATTAGATGATGTCTATGTTTTAAGAGATAAGGGACACAATGTGGCATTCTGGAATATTCAGGGAAGGGTTATTTCAGAAAAGAATGGAGAATACTTTGTAAATGATACAATTCCACTTATCTTCTATCATTTCAGTCATTATCGTTTAGTAAATAGGGATAAGATAGCAAATGTAGAGCAGAAGACCCGCAGAATATCATTATCTGAGAGAAAGGATCTTGAACCACTCTTTGATATTTATTATCAGAGTGTAATGGAAAATGACTTTGATTTCTTCAGTAAGATCCCTTATGGATATACTTTCTATGATGATGGTGAAGTTATCAGTAAGGAAGACAGGGACGCGTATAAGAAGTTATTAGAGATTGGAAAAGTAGGAAAAGAAAATCCATTTGCCATCGCTATATAATTCAGAATTAAAAGGACTATTTAATTGAATGCCATGGTTAATTAATAAATTATTATTCGTTTCATGCTGTATGGCATTAGCTTTAGTTGGGTGCGGCGTAGAAAAGGAAAAGACAACTAAAACTGAAGCAACTGCAACTAATGATGCAGAGAAAGTTTCTGGAGTAACTGATGGAGAACAAGCTACAGACGAAAAATTTAATATAAAGGACTGATCATTTTAGTCAGTAAAAAACCGGGCATTGCCCGGTTTTTTATGATCTTAAAGTTGTTTTATATTAATTCAAGAACATGTTTATAAAATACCCTCCGGCTCCTAGTCCGATTATTGAAAGAATAAGTACAATGATTAAAATGATCTTGATCAGTTTGGCTAGGATTCGCTGCCATTTAACTGGAGAGTTACAGTATTTCTTAAATAATCCCGTTGCTCCTCCTATTATCAGTAAGAGTATTGAAAATACCAGTCCTGTAACAGAGGCGATTAGTGTACCTGCCAGCAGTAATAAAACAATGACCAAAGCAGGTACCATAAAGAGCAAGAGAATAATAACAAGACACCCGCCCATATCATTTTTCCTCCTTTAAAAGTATAGTTTCCTAAAAAATTATAGTATATAATGGCAGAAGGTGTCAAAGACAGATAAATTTAAGCAAAAATAGAAAAGGTGAATGAGATGAATATACAGATCTTTGGAACAAAAAAATGCAGCGATACAAGAAAGGCTGAGAGATTTTTTAAGGAACGTGGAATTAAATTTCAATTTGTAGATATGAAAGAAAAGGGTATGAGTAAGGGAGAATTTAATTCTGTAGCTCAGGTTAATGGTGGTATCGACAATATGATAGATCAAAACTCAAAAGATAAAGACACCCTTTTAATGCTGCAATACATTGCTGAGGAAGATAAATTAGAAAAAATATTAGAAAACCCTCAGGTAATAAAGACTCCTGTAGTTAGAAATGGAAAACAGTCTACTCTTGGTTATCAGCCGGAAGTTTGGAAAAAGTGGAATTAGTTTTTAAGTTTTTTTTAAGTTTTTAGCATTATAAATTATCTTGTAACAGGATAATGACACGTTACGAAATATTGTAGGGTGGTGAAGATAATGAGAAAAATCATAAATAAGACTTTTGGAATTGGGCTTTCATTATGTTTGATGATGACCATGGCTTTTGGATGTGGTAAGTCAAATAATGCTGTAACTGAAAAGAATAGTGATACGGATACTGCAGAAAATAGCACATCAAAAGAAGAATCTACGGAACATTAAAAGAATTCTGCAAATTAAGAGCCAGCAGTATAAGATCGCAGTTAACAGGGGAGTTATCAACTCTTACCAGTAGTCAGGAGGAAAGTAAGAAGATAGACGCTTCAAAGATTGATGTTAATGTGATGGGTTCTCAGGGAAAAGGCAAAGAGAGATAATATAGTGAATATAAGAAAAGCATATAAAGACCGTTAATAAGGCTCTTTATATGCTTTTTTTACGTCTTCAAATAATAAGTTATAAAAAAAATATAATTAAGTATTGACATAATACCTAACTGATGTATAATAAGATCATACTTAAGTATTGAATTAATACTTAAAAGGAGGAGGAAAATGAAAGAAGCAGTAAATAAGGAAGGCCTTACAGAAGAGGAATTCTTAAAACAGTATAATCCGGGAGATTATAACAGGCCATCTGTAACGGCGGATATACTTATTCTTGGAATGAATGAAGATTATTCATCGCTTAAGTTACTTCTCATAAAAAGGGGTAATCATCCTTTCCTTGGATCCTGGGCTTTGCCGGGAGGATTCGTAGAGGAAGATGAAACAGCTCATCAGGCTGCTAAAAGAGAACTTGAAGAAGAGACAGGACTTACGGGCGTTTATCTCGATCAGATCTATACTTTCTCAAAACCAAAAAGAGATCCAAGAACCTGGGTGATAACAATTGCATATCTTGCTCTTGTTCCAAATCTTGCAGAGGTTGAAGGAAGGGATGATGCAGCAGACTGTGCATGGTTCAATCTAAAATTTACAGATAAAGCAATAGAACTTTACAACGAAGAAAGAGATGTGCAGATAGTATATGATCTTCGTAAGGAAAACTTTAGGAATGGGGCTATAAGATATGAGAATTATATTCCTAGCCTTGTAAGTGAAGAAAGACTTGCATTTGATCATGTAGAGATACTTATTGAAGCGATAAAAAAATTAAGAGAACAGATAAATTATAATAATCAGGCATTTTGCCTGGTGGATGAGACATTTACCTTACCTGAACTTCAGGCAGTATATGAGACAGTGCTTGGAAGACCACTTTATAAGAAGAGTTTTAGAGATATGATAAGTGGCCGGGTGGAAGAAACAGGAAATGATAAAACCTCAAAAACAAAGAGTGGAAGAAAATGTAAAGAATATAGACTTAAGGAGGAATAGAATATGAAGAAAGTTTTAGTTGTAGTTGATATGCAGAATGATTTTATCACAGATGCCCTTAGAAATGAGGATGCAATAAAGATCGTTCCATATGTTAAGAAAAAAATAGACGAAGCAGTTGAAAAGGGAGATACTATTATCTATACAAGAGATACTCATGGCGATGACTATATGGAAACAGAGGAAGGAAAGAATCTTCCGGTTAAGCACTGCATCAAGGGAAGTGAAGGCTGGCAGATCATTCCGGAACTTAATGCAGAAGAAAATGCTGCAAAGATCATCGATAAAGAAACCTTTGGATCAAGAGATTTAGCAGAGTATTTTAAAGAAAATGCTAATGATATAGATGAAGTAGAATTCATTGGAGTATGTACAGATATCTGTGTTATCTCAAATGTACTTCTTACAAAGGCAATGATCCCAAATAAGAAGATAATTGTTGATGCAAAGGGATGTGCTGGAGTTACAAAAGAATCTCATGATACAGCACTGGCTGCAATGAAGGCTTGTCACATAAAGGTCCTTAATTAAAGGGAGAAAGAATATGAAAAAAGTTGGAATCGTATTTGGATGCTTTATTCCTCTTCATGAGGGACATGTTAAAAGTATGATCGAACCTGCATTAGAACAAAATGACGAGATAATCCTCGGAGTATGTGGATATGATGAGGATAGAGGTAAGAATTTCATACCTTTTAGAAAAAGAATTGAGCTGATGCAAAAAAAGTATAAGAATAATAAAAAGGTTACCATTTCTGTTGTAGATGATAGAAAGATAGGACTGACTGGTACATTTTCAAAGGAAGCATGGCGCATCTGGTCTGATGAATTATTTAAAAATGCAGGCTATGATGAAAATGAGGAAGATAATCTTTATACATGGTATACTGGGGAAGACAGCTATATAGAAAAACTGGGAAAGATATTCCCGCATCACAGATTTACAAAGCTGGACAGGGGTGAGATAAATATTTCCGGTACAGAGATAAGGAATAATACAAAGAAATATATTAATGTAATTGATAAAACATTTAGAGATTATTTAAAAGAGCAAAAACTAATATAATTTGGAGGAAGTGTGTTATGAAGTTACCACAGATAATAAAGAGCTTGTTAGAAACGGATTTATATAAATTCAGTATGGGAATGACAATCTATCATCAGTTCCCATCATATACAACAACCTGGACTTTTAAATGCAGAAATAAAGATGTGCATTTTACAAAGGAAATGGTAGAAGAAATAAGAGAGCAGATAAAGGCTTATTGTAATCTCCATTTTAAAGAGGATGAGCTGGACTATTTAAGAACTATCAAATGGTTAAAACCTGACTATATTGATTTCTTAAGATTATGGCATCCAAGATATGAAGATTTTGAGATCACAGAAGACGCTGAATGCGGCCTTGCCATCGATGCAAGAGGAACCTGGCTTAATTCATCAATGTATGAGATCCCTACTCTTGCAATAGTAAATGAAGTATATTTCAAGATGGCTTATGATTATAATGAATTACTTGAGTCATTTAAGGAGAGACTGGATGCAAAGGTAAAGAGGATCTATGATAATTCAATCTACCTTGGAACATTTTCAGAGTTCGGACTTCGCCGCAGATTATCTGCAGAGGCTCAGGAACTGGCTGTGCAGAAGCTTTTAGAAGTATCTGAAAGATCTAGCTCAAACTTCATCGGAACATCAAATGTATATCTGGCAAGAAAGTATAACATCCTTCCAGTTGGTACAATGGCCCATGAATATATCATGTGTGTTGGACAGGGAGAAAATAAACACAATGCAGCATATTCAAACTGGTATGCCCTTAATGCATGGATAAAGGAATATTCAGTACTTAATGGTATTGCATTAACGGATACTATCACAACTGATGTTTTCTTAAAGGATTTCCAGCTTACATTTGCAACAATGTTCAATGGTGTCCGTCATGACTCAGGAGATCCATATGAATGGGGCGAGAAGATGATCAAGCATTATGAGAGTCTTGGAATAGATCCAAAGACAAAGACACTTCTCTTCTCAGACAGTCTGGACTTTGATAAAGCATCTAAATTATTCTATCACTTTAATAACAGGATCAAAGTAGCCTTTGGTATTGGAACTTACATTTCAAATGATACCAAGGTTCCGGCCCTTAATATTGTTATGAAGACAACAGAATGTAACGGACATCCTGTTGCAAAGATTTCTGATACACCGGGTAAGGGAATGTGCAAAGATGCTGAATATGTTGATTATCTTGTGCGTACTCTTAAATGGAGAATGGATCACGAATAAAGGAGATTAAAAAATGCTTAATTTTAATGTAGAAGAAGTAGTAAATAAAGATATCCGGTTTTTAAGGGATTTCTTCAATGGATTTTCAGAAAAGTCAGTGGCTGTAATCGGAATCTCAGGAGGTAAGGATTCCACCGTTGCAGCGGCAATGTTAGAGAAAGCACTTGGTAAAGACAGAGTTATCGGCGTTATGATGCCTAATGGTGTTCAGGCTGATATCGAAGATTCAAAACAGGTCTGCGAATTCGTTGGGATCAGGAATACAACAGTAAATATCGAGGCAATGTTTAATGCAGCCCGGGCAACATTTGAAGCAGATGAGAATATAAAAATAACTCCTCAGCTTTTAACAAATCTGGCACCTCGTCTTAGAATGACTACTCTTTACGCGGTTGCTCAGGGACAGGAAGTTCCTGCTTTTGTTATCAATACATGTAACCGTTCAGAAGACTACGTTGGATATTCAACAAAATATGGCGATGCAGCAGGGGATGTTTCAGTGCTTCAGGATCTTCTTGTTACAGAAGTAAGGGCTGTTGGGGATTATTTAGGACTTCCTGAAAGTCTGGTTCATAAGACTCCAAGTGACGGACTTTGCGGAAAGACAGATGAGGATAACCTTGGATTCACATATGCCCAGCTGGACAGTTATATAATGTGGATCGACCAGGGAATGAAGGGGGATTGCCCTATCAGTGCTGAACTTAAGGAAAAGATCGATAGAAAACATGCAGCAAATCTTCACAAATTAAAAACAATTCCTTCATTTGCAAGAAAAAACTAAATAAGTTATCATTGTATATAGAAATGATAATACTTTCTGGCGGCGAAAGCCGCCAGTTTCATTTATAAGAAGGGGATAATATAGTGTTAAAAAGGGGATATGTAAAACTTGTCATGGCCTTAATGGCCCTTAGTTTAGCGGGTTGTACTCCGAGGGATAAGATTACAGGAGAAATTGCTGATTCACTTACGGAGGCAAAAAAATTGCCAGAAGAGTACGAAGATGAAAATGAGGAAAAAGAGATGATTAAAAAAGATAATCCAATTCCATTTTCTTATATACCTAATGAGAAAGAGGACGGGGATGAAAGAGAGATAGTATGCTGGGGAGACAGCATGACAGAAGGCTACGGCTCAACAGATGGGACAGTTGAGAGAAATGGCATAGTTTATGATATATCGGGACTTTCTTATCCGGAAATGCTGGCAGACCTTACAGGACTTCATACATTTAATTTTGGAGTGAGCGGTGCAAATTCCCTTGAAATCTGCATGATGCAGGGGGCTTATCCTATCGATGAAGAGAATCTGCAAAAGATTACGGCAGATGGAAGAAGTAACAGAATGAGACTTTCGTATGTGAAAGAAGGAAGAGAACATCCAGGGGATATACTCATTCTTGAGATAGGAAGTAACGGAGGATGGGATGATGATTATCAGGTTCTTATAGATCAGTATAAGGCCATGATAGAGCATTCTGGATGCGAGAATTATATTGTAGTTGGAGACACGGATGATATGGGAAATTCGGCTTCCACAAAAGTAGTTGAAGAAGAGGAAGCTTCATATAGTGAGGAAAACGGATATGAAGCAATATATGAGACATCCTGGGACAAGGCTTTAAAGGAAGCCTTTGGAGAACACTTCATCAATATTAGAGCATATATATTACAAAATGGCATGGAAATGTGTCATCTCACTCCAACTGTTGAAGAAGAATATCAGCTTTCAGCAGGTATGATACCAGACCAGTTAAGAAGCGACTGGACCCATTTTACTTGCTATGGATATTATGTTCAGGCAGTTGGTATTTATGAAAAAGGCGTGGAACTGGGTTACTGGAAATAGGCTTATTTTTCGCGGGAGAAATTGGAAACGTTATCAATTAAAAATGGTTCATAATTTTGATAAGAGTTTCATAAATGTGATATAGTTTTTAACTTCGATTTAGTAATTTTAGAATTGAGGGCAGAGCACCAATTCAGATAAATCGGAGGAAACATGGATAAGATAAGAATTTTAGATTCAAATGGTACATTTCAGCTTGATAGGGCAGAAGATTATAATTATCTCTTCTTTCCTATTGCCGGTTGTTGTGGGCTTAAAGGAGCTGTAACTCCAAATCTTGGAGGAGATTCAAAAATAGCTCAGGAATCATTTTTACTTGAACCCGTCAGTGTTGAAAATCTTCATAATAACAGAAGTACAAGAAATGTCTGGTGCCTTACAGAGGGTAAGAAACCCTGGTCCCTTACAGGTAATTCTGCAGAGGCTGAAAATGACAGATTTACTGAATGCCAGGAAGAAAGTTCAGTTACAGCAGGTTTCTTATGGCATAAGATAAATAGAAAAAGAAAAGACAGATCATTATCTTCAGAGATAACATCATTTGTTCCATGGAATGCAAATGTGGAGATAATGATGGTAAAGATATCTAATGAAACAAGCGAAGCTATGGATATAAGAATTGTCAGTGCCACTCCTATCTATGGAAGAAGTGCAGATAATTTAAGAGATCATAGAAATGTTACATCCATGCTTCATCGTATCAATATCGTGGATAACGGTGTCGTAGTAAAACCAACCATGTCTTTTGATGAGAGAGGACATGCGTTGAATCATACGGTTTATTATTCATTTGGAACAGATGAAAATGGTAATAAACCGGAAGGTTTTATCCCAACAGTTGAAAACTTCATAGGAGAAGGCGGAACATTTACACATCCTAAGGCTATATATAAGGATTTAGACAGTGTGATGGCTGGAAATGGCGCTAGCTTTGAAGGAAGAGAAGCCTGTGGAACTATATGTTTTAGGAAAGCGACACTTCCTCCATATGGATCACTTAATTACGTGGTGATGATGGGAGTGGCTGAGGATACTGAGAACCTTAACCTTATCACTGAAAAATATGGAAGCCTCAGTAAGGCAACGGCTGCTTTAAATGAAACTAAGGAATATTGGAAAGAGAAGGCCAATGTAGCTTTTGATACAGGAAATATTCAATATGATAACTTCCTTAAATGGGTAAGCTTTCAGCCTTTTCTTAGGGCAATATACGGCTGCAGTTTCCTTCCTTATCACGATTATGGTCGTGGTGGAAGAGGTTGGAGAGATTTATGGCAGGACTGCCTGTCTTTACTTATTATGGATCCGTCAGATGTACGCTTTAATCTCCTCAATAATATTAAAGGTGTAAGAATCGATGGAACCAATGCTACGATCATTGGTTCAAAGCCGGGAGAATTTATAGCAGATAGAAATGGTATCCAGAGAGTATGGATGGATCATGGAGTATGGCCATTTAAGACTATCCTTTTCTATATAGATCAGACTGGAGATACTGAGATCCTGTCTCAGCCGGCCACATACTTTAAGGATGCAGCAAGTCTTAGAGCAGAGGGACTTGATGAGGCCTGGAATATAGAACAGGGCTCAAATCTCCTTAATAGAAACGGGGAGATATATCAGGGAACAGTGCTGGAGCATATTCTTGTGCAGCATGTCATTTCTTTCTTTGAAGTGGGAGAACATGGAATGCTTAGACTCAGGGGAGCTGACTGGAATGATGCCCTTGATATGGCAGATGAAAACGGCGAAAGCGTGGCATTTACTGCTGCCTATGCAGGTAATATGGGAGAACTGGCAAAGCTTTTAAAGAAACTGGCTGGTTCTGGAATGAAAACAGTAAAGATATTTAAAGAATTAGCGGATATCCTGGAAAAATATGCAATCAATCTTTCTATTGCAGAAAAGAAGGAGATACTTAAAGGTTATCTGTCAGGTGTAAAACATGACATTTCCGGTGAACAGCTGGAGTTTGATACATTGAAACTGGCTGAGATTTTGGGATCAATGAGAGAAAGCCTTATGGAAGCAATAATTAAAAATGAGTGGCTTTCTGAATCAGATGATATAGGCTGGTTCAACAGTTATTATGATAACAGTAAGAATAAGGTTGAGAGAGTAGCGACAGAGGGAAAAGATGCTCGCATGATGCTTACAGGACAGGTATTTACTATCATGAGTGGATATCTTGGAAAGAAGCATATTGAAGCGATATGCCGTGCGGCAGATAAATATCTCTATAAGAAAGAAATCGGCGGATATAGACTAAATACTGATTTTAAGGAAGTAAAGACAGATTTGGGAAGAATGTTCGGCTTTAGTTATGGAGATAAAGAAAATGGAGCAGTATTCTCCCATATGGCAGTAATGTATGCAGCGGCTCTTTATAGCCAGGGATTTAGTCATGAAGGATTTAAGGTGCTTAAATCTCTTGCGGATACTGCTATGGATTTTGATACATCATTTATTTATCCAGGTATACCTGAATATTTCAGGGCAGACGGAAGAGGAATGTATCATTATCTTACCGGGGCAGCCAGCTGGTATCTTATGACTATGGTGACAGAGGTATTTGGTGTAAGAGGGGATTTTGGAAATCTTCTTATTGATCCAAAACTTGTAAGAGAACAGTTCAGTGATGAAGGAAAAGCTTCCATCAGCCTTACATTTGCAGGAAAGAAGCTGGAGATAAGATTCATAAATGATGATCTTTTAGATGTAGGAGAATACTCTGTAAGTTCTATAAAGATCGATGATGAATTATTCTCAGAAAATGTAATCGATAAAAATACATTAAGCAGACTTAGCAATGAAAATGTGACAGTTATTGAAGTTATTCTTAAATGATACAGGCATTAATGCTTCACATATATTGAATAATAGGATAAAATAAAAACACACACAGCACACAACACACAAATTTAATTAAAAAGGAAGGGATTAACAACATGAATTACGGTTTTTTTGATGCAAAGAACAGGGAATATGTGATCACTAGACCTGACACACCTGCTCCTTGGGCAAATTATCTTGGATCTCCTGAATATGGTGCACTTATCTCAGGAAATGCAGGAGGTTACAGCTTTAGAAAATCTGGAGCTGATGGAAGAATACTCAGATATGTATTTAACGGACTTGATGAGCCGGGAAGATATCTCTATATCAGAGACAATGCTGATAAGGATTACTGGTCAGTATCATGGAAACCGGTCTGCAAAGAATTAGATCAGTTTAAAACCAAGACTCGTCATGGACTTGGTTATTCAATCTTTGAAACAGAATATAAGAATATTAAGGCAGAAGCTTCATACTATGTACCTAAGGATAAGACATATGAAGTATGGGAGCTTACTGTAAAAAATGATTCAGATGTAGATAGAGATCTTACTCTTACAGGTTATGCTGAATTCACAAATCATGATAATTATGAGCAGGATCAGGTTAATCTTCAGTATTCAAGATTTATCACCAGAACAAAATTTGAAGAAAACCGTATCATGCATATACTTCATGGAAATCTTGATTCACAGGATGAAGAAGTAGATAAAAAAGTTGTTACTAAGAGATTCTTCGGACTTGTGGGTTCAAAAGTTGATTCCTTCACAGGAGATAGAGATACATTCCTTGGATGTGGAAGAAGATATGGAAATCCTATGGGCGTAGCTGAAGGAGATTTAAAAAATGTGGAAGGCTTTAATGAATATAACTGTGGAGCTCTTTCAACTAAGATAGTCCTTAAGCCGGGTGAGTCAAAGACTGTAGCATTTTTACTGGGAATGCATTATTCAAAAGAAGCTGCTGTTATCCTTTCAGGCTATGATGATGTTAAGGCAGTTTGTGATAGAGAGATAAATGAACTTAAAGATGAGTGGGAAGACAGATTAAAAGGTCTTCAGGTTAATACACCAGATGAAGATTTCAATGTAATGATCAATACATGGAATGCCTATAACTGCTTTATGACATTTATCTGGTCAAGAGCTGCTTCATTTGTTTATTGCGGACTTAGAAATGGATATGGCTATCGTGATACAGTTCAGGATATTCAGGGTATCATTCATTTGAAGCCTGAGATGGCAAAAGAGAAAATCCGTTTCATGCTGTCAGCACAGGTTGATAATGGTGGAGGACTTCCACTTGTTAAATTTACACATAATCCGGGACATGAGGATACCCCTGATGATGAATCATATGTAAGATCAACAGGTCATCCGGCCTATAGAGCAGATGATGCTTTATGGCTTTTTCCAACAATTTATAAATATATCGCTGAATCAGGAGATCTGGCATTTTTTGATGAAGATATCCTCTATGCCAATAAGGATCATGGAACAGTTTATGATCACTTAAAGAGAGCAATCCAGTTCTCATTTGATCATCTTGGCCCTCACAATATGCCGGCTGGTCTTTATGCTGACTGGAATGACTGCCTTAGACTTGGAAAGAATGGCGAATCAACATTCGTAGCATTACAGTTCTATTATGCTCTCAGCATGATGGAAGAGATTGCAGATTATAAGAAGGATGAGGAATACAAAGCTTTCGCATCTAAGAAGAAGGAAGAATTAAAAGAGATCATTAATAAATGCTGCTGGAATGAAGACAGATTTACAAGAGGCTATACAGAAGCTGGTGAAGTTATCGGAGAAAGAACAGCTCCGGAAGCTAACATGTGGCTTAATCCTCAGAGCTGGTCTGTTATCAGCGGACTTGCAACAAAAGAGCAGGCAGAAGCTGCTATGGAGAATGTAAACAGCAGACTTAATTCTGATTTTGGTGCAGCTCTTATGGATCCTCCATATCACAGCCATGCATTTGAAGGAGCTCTTGGAGTTATCTACAATCAGGGTACTAAGGAAAATGCAGGTATCTTCTCACAGACTCAGGGATGGCTGATCCTTGCAGAATCTCTTTTAGGACATGGTAACAGAGCATATCAGTATTATCATGAGAACTGTCCTGCATCACAGAATGATAAGGCAGAAGTAAGACGTCTTGAGCCATATTGCTATGGACAGTTTACAGAAGGACCTAAGAGTATCCATTTTGGAAGAAGCCATGTTCATTGGCTTACAGGAACAGCTTCAACAGTAATGGTTGGTTCAGTTGAGGGTATCCTTGGACTCAGACCTGATCTTTATGGTCTTCGCCTTGCTCCAAGTATCTCATCTGAATGGGAAAGCTTTACTATGGATAAGATATTCAGAGGAAAGAAGTTAAATATCACAGTTCTTAATCCTGACAAGAAGGAATCAGGCTTTACATCTCTTAAGGTTAATGGTGAAGAGATGAAAGAGGGATATATTCCTGCTGATATCCTTAAGGATGAGAACGAAATCATCTATACAATGTAATTAATTTAAGGCACTTTCTAAAAAATGTTTTAGAAAGTGCCTTTTTTCGGTTATAATAGCAGAGACGTGATAAACTTTGCTGTATAGTCGAAGGAGATAAAGTAAGATGGGGAAATATAAAGGACTGATGTTTAAGGTGGCAACGTCTGTTATTGTGTTTTCAAGCTTTGCCATGATACTGGTGATATATATTTCGCTTAGACGAGATATAAAAGAAAATGATAGAAACGGCGCAGTAGTAATAAATATAAGGAATGTAGAAGAAGAGAGCAGTATCATCACTGAACTTGCCACGGACATGATAAAAGAAGAGACTGCTATCGGCGAGATAAAAACTAAAGACTTTACATATTCATTTAATCCCAAGGCTTTTACTAAAGGGATGATACTGCTTGACGAGGAAAGCATAATGAATATGAGAATAGAAGATAAGATAAGTCATATGACTCTAGAAGAAAAAGTCGGCCAGATGTTTTTCGTTGGTGTTGATGGAATATCAGGGGTAAAGGGAACCCTTAATGTTGATGATAAATTCAAAGAAAAACTCCATGATTTTCCGGTTGGAGGAGTGATAATATTTGGAAAAAATATATCCAGTGAAGATCAGTTAAAGAAACTGAATGCGGACCTTATGGCGGAGGGGGCTTTAAAAAATATCCCACTATTTATCGGAATAGACGAAGAAGGGGGAAGTATCACAAGGATTTCTTCAAAAGAGGGCTTTGATGATATAAAAAACGTTGGTGATATGAAGAATATAGGAAATTCCGGGGATCTTCATAATTCCTATGATGCAGCGGTTTATATCGCAGATTATCTTAAAGAATATAATATAAACCTGGATTTTGCTCCAGTTGCAGATATAAATAGCAATCCAAAGAATCCTATAATAGGTGACAGGGCTTTTGGTTCTGATCCAAAGGAAGTTTCTGATATGGTGGAAGCCTTTAGAAAAGGGCTTAATGATGAAGGGGTTGCATCATGTATCAAGCACTTCCCGGGGCATGGAGATACAGAGACAGATTCTCATAAGGGGATTGCTGTTTCCAACCGTACTTTAGATGAATTAAAGGAAAATGAATTTGTGCCATATTATAGAGCTATTGAAAATGATGTAGATATGATAATGGTTGCTCATATCTGTGTTCCTAAGGTTACAGGAGACCAGACTCCGGCATCACTTTCTAAAACTGTTGTAACAGATATACTTAGAAATGAATTGGGATATGATGGTGTTGTGATAACTGACGCAATGGATATGAAAGCAATAACTGATTATTACGGACAGGGTGAGGCGGCGCGCCTTGCCGTAGATGCCGGATGCGATTTTATCCTTGAATCCCAGGTATGTGGTGAGGCATATAATACAGTACTGGGGGCGGTTTATGCTGGTGAGATTTCTGAGGAAAGGATAGACCAGTCTGTCAGGAGGATATTAAGACTTAAATATAAATATAATAAAGAGGTTTTTGAATGAAGATAGTAGTACTTGAAGCGGATTCAGTAGGAACTGATGTAAAATGGGATCCTTTAAAAGAATTTGGCGAAGTGATCCTTTATAATTCAACTCCCAATGAAAAAATAGCAGAGAGAATAGAGGACGCAGATATAGTCTGTGCCAATAAATGCATACTTAATGAGACCTCCCTTGGTGGTGCGGACAATCTAAAACTTATCGCAGAAGCTGCTACGGGATATAACAATATTGATATAGATTACTGCATGAAGAAGGGGATTGCAGTTTCTAATGTGAGCGGATATTCAACAGAAGCAGTGGCACAGCATACCTTTGCATTACTGCTTTCACTTAATAATAAACTTGAGTATTATTCGGATTTTGTTAATTCAGGAGAATATTCAAAGCAAAAATCCTTCTGCAATATAAGCAATGTATTTCATGATCTGTCAGGAAAGACCATCGGTATAATTGGACTTGGAAATATAGGCAGAAGTGTAGCAGAAATCGCAAAAGCCTTTGGAATGAAGGTGATCTATCACTCTGTAAGTGGAAATAAGCAGGACGTTGAATATGAGATGACAGGTTTAGGTGAACTGCTGGAAAGATCTGATGTAGTATCTATTCATGCACCACTTAATGAAAAGACCAGGGGACTTATTGACAGTGCAGCATTTAAAAAGATGAAAAAATCTGCAATACTTATAAATGTTGGCAGAGGGCCTATTGTTGTGGAAGAAGATTTAGTAAATGCTTTAAATGCTGGAGATATCATGGCAGCAGGAATTGATGTCTACTCGAAAGAACCATTGTCAGATGAAAGCCCATTGCTTTATATAAAAGATAAAAATAAGCTTCTTCTTACACCGCATCAGGCCTGGGGAAGTTATGAAGCAAGAGCAAGACTTGTTATGGAGATTTCGGATAATATAAGAGAATTCCTTAAAGGGAATAAAAGAAATCGTATTGTTTAGATTAAGTATAGAAAGGTGGAATAATATGGATAAGAGTAAGAAGACATTTTATAAAAATCAGGCAGAAACAATAATAAAAAAATTAGAGCCAAGAAAGATGAAAGGGTATTATTGTGAGAATCTTAAAGAGGCAGAGAAATTAGTGCTTTCACTTGTGGGTGAAGGAGAAAAGAAAATAGCCTATGGCGGTTCCATGACAATAGATAATTCAGAAATAAAAGCAAAACTTGAGAATGCTGGACATAAACTAATAAAGAGAGAGAACTATAAAACAGAGGAAGAAATTGAAGAACTGAACAGTCTTACAATAAATGCAGATACATTTCTTATGAGTACTAATGCTATTACTCTTGATGGTGAACTCATCAATATAGATGGCAGAGGAAACAGAGTATGCTATCTTATATATGGTCCAAAACAGGTAATAATTGTGGCAGGTATGAATAAGGTTGTAAGTGATATTCCATCAGGAATAGCGAGAATAAAGAACTTTTCCTCACCTGCCAATACAGTTCGTTTAAATTGTGATACTCCATGCAGCACCACGGGAAGATGCGGCAATTGTTTAACAAATACAATATGCTGTGAAGAAGTTATAACAAGAGCTTCCCGGGTACCGGATAGAATAAAAGTTATTCTTGTAGGTGAAGAATTAGGTTACTAATCTTCATGGGATGGAAATAATAAAGAGGCGATGGTTTCGCATACTTCTGGCATTTTTTCCATATCTAAATTTGAATAATTGATTATAAAATAATGATCGCTGGATTTATCTTCTGTTTGAAAATACTGAGATAAAGGGGCGATCTTTATTTTGTTCTTTAAAAGTCTTGTATAAACAGTTTTATCTGAAAGGGAGGTATCAAGTTTTATCAGGAAATGAAGCCCTGATTCATTATCTATTATATTAAAATGTCCCTGTAGTGAACTGTTAATAAGGATTTCTTTTAATTCTTCTCTTTGTTTTGAGTAATATAACCTCATACGGTTAATATGTTTTTCAAAATATCCCTGTTTTATAAAGGCAGCTAAAGTATACTGCTCAAAATTAGATACCGTACAGGAATAAAAAGAAAGCTTTTTATAATATTGGCTGGCAAGACTACAAGGAAGTACCATGTAACTTATTCTAATGGTAGGTGAAAGAGATTTTGAAAAAGTATTTATGTAGATTACTTTTTCCCTTTGATCCATGGAAAATAGCGTTGGAATAGGTTTTCCATTAGTCCTGAATTCACTGTCGTAATCATCCTCAATTATAAAGCGGTCATTGGAACGGGAAGCCCATTCAAGTATTTCGTAGCGTCTGCTGGCAGGCATGGTTATTCCTGTAGGAAAATGATGATTAGGGCAAATGTGGACTACAGAAGCTTTGGAATGGTTTAAGGCGTTAATTGAGATTCCGTTATCGTCCATATCCAGATATTTACATTTGGTATGGTATTGAGAATAGATTTTTGAAAGCTTATCATATCCGGGATTCTCTGTAGAGTATAGTTTGTCAAAGCCTAATAGTTGCAGAATAAGACTATATAAATACTCTGTTCCGGCTCCTATTACAATCTGATCAGGAGAGACAGACATGCCACGAAAAGAAGAAAGATGACTGGAAATGGCACTTCTAAGCTCGTAGGTACCATTTCCAGGGCATACTTCCATCAGTTCACGTTCTAAGTTAGAGATTGTCTGTCTGGAAAGTTTTGCCCATATAGAGAATGGAAAGCTGTAAGGGTTAATTATATTGCTGGATAGGTCAATATCAATATCTTCTTTTGCAGGAAGATCAACTGGGTGTTTTATGCCAGAATGTTTTTCGGTAGGCTTTAAACTTTGAATCTTTGATACATAATAACCACTTCTCGGTTTAGAATAAACAAAACCTTCAGAAAGCAGCAGGTCGTAAGCGTTTTGAATGGTTATTATACTGACACCATTATTTTCGGCGAAAGTTCTTTTTGAGGGAAGTTTCTCGTTTGATTTTAAGTTTCCTGACAAAATATCACTTTTGATAAACTCGTAAGCTTGCAGATATAAAGGCTTTTTTTTATCTTTAAAATTATAGGTTAACATAAGTGCACTCCTATCTGGTATTATTGAACACTCTAAAAATGCATAAATAAATAATATCAGATCAGTATAATACCTGATATTAGTGCAATGCAATATGGCAAAATATAGGAAACTGCTATGGAAAATTGGTTGAAAATGTATATATTCTAAAGAGTTTTATGTTGATTACATATGTAATCTACTATATAATGTAATCTGTTTTAGTATAGGGTAACTCTGCTTTGTGTCCGGAAAATATAATGAAAACCGGATTTTATCTTATAGACAATAAACTAATGGGAAAGAGGAGAAACTATGGAGACCCAAAAGCGTTTCAAACTTACGGGTAGGCGCATTATTGCCATACTTATGGCTCTTTTAATGTGTTTTACTATCATTGTTCCTGCGGGAGGCGGGGGTAATGGATTGGGATGGGTTAATGCCCAGACTGAAGATGTTGGTAATGCCAGCTCCGGAAAACTTGTAAGGTTTACAACTATTACCTTAAAAGATGTTACTACCGGAGAATTAATTGTAGAAAAAGGTATTCCAACGGGTAACAGAGTTAATGAAAATGATAATGTTACCATAATGTTTGAATTTTTAATTGGTGAGATGGATACAATTGAAAAGGATGAAAATGGTAACTATCTTACATTCTCTACAGAGGTAAATACTTCTGGCGGAAGATTAAAAGAGACTGGTTCAGATTACCTTCCTGATACAGGTAATTCAAACAGAGATATGGGTGATTGGTCTCTTACCAGCGATGGAAAATTAACTGTAAATATTAATGATAAAGGCGCTGACTCTGCTGCAGAGCAGGGTAACGGTTATGTATTCCTTAAAGGAACAGGTAAGTCTATCTGGGTAACCTGGGAAGGAAAACTTGATTTCTCTGGCGTAGAAGATGCAGAAACAGGTGAAGGAATGATTGACGTAATTGTTGCTGGAGAAAAAACAGCAGTTCCTGTTAATCTTGATGACAATAATATTTCTGTTTCTAAAAAAATAAACCAGAAAGATGGTAATGATGTTTATTATGATAAAAAATCAGGAAAATATTTTGTTGATTATCAGATAAATGTAAAAACAGATAAAGGATATGCACTTATTAATTCTATTGAAGATAAAGCAGGTACAACAATTGGTGATGACTTTTATAATCTTCAGATATCTTTAAAAAATGCCTCTGGAAGTGTATCAAAAATAGATGGCGTAACATTAGCTGATTTAAATACAGCCATAAGAACAGATGAAGAACTTATCATTACCTATTCAAGGGAAGTTAAACCTGATTTCTTAAATGGCTCAGATAAGTATTATGATTCAGATGGAAGTCGTACAAATAAAGCTATAGTGCATGGTAGAACAAATCATGATACAAAGGTTTCTCCAGAATCCAGTCCTGTTATTTATTCAAATTCTTCTCCTGCTATTGGAAAAAAAGGAGAGTATGAAAATGGAAAAATTAACTGGACATGTTATATAGAAATTCCGAAGGACTCAGGAATTAGTGTTAAAACAATAGAAGATGAGATTTCTCATACTATAACACCAAATACAGCCACAGATGGAAATATTGGGGCTGCTCCTTCAAATATAAAAAATATTGCAAACTGGAATCAGGTTTCTGACAATCCTATTAGATATGAATATAGTTACTCTACTGATGTAAGTGAACTTCTTCTTGAAGAAAAAAATATAAAAGCAGCTCTTATAAAGAATGAGCTTAATGTTGTATTTAGAGATCAGAATGGCGAAGAAGTTACAAGATATATAGCGCCGGTTGTGGAAGTTAATCCTGGGACGGGAGAGTCAATTCATACATCTAAGGCTACAGTTCAAAAAACATTTGAGGAATATAATAAGTTTAAACAGGTTTCAACTAAATATAGACTTTTAAAGTGGGAGATAACTGTAACAACTCCTTCTGAAGAAGACTGGAATGATTTAAGTTATATAGATCTTATTGATGATCCTCATACAAAATGGCTGCATCAATACCTGGCAAGAAGGGTTGAACTTCAGGATGGAACTCTTCTTTATTCAGATTCAGGCTTCAATAGAGGACAGTCAAGTAATACAGGTTATTTTACAGATGAAGGTAAGAAATATTTTGACACTTCACTTGCTGAAGCAGACAAAACTCAATATCCTTTTGATATAAAAAATGGTTGTTTAAAACTTAGATTAAAGAAAGATAATCTCAGTCCTGAGAAGGATTATACATTTGTTGTATATACACGTGTTACAGATGATTCAAAACTTAGTACAAGATCCTTTAAAAATACGGCTAAGGTTTTAACAACTTTTAAGGACACACTTACAGTTGAAGAGGATGAAGATGATACAGCTGAATCAGGAGTGCTTAAAACAACTGAAAAGTTCGGTGAACCAGTTGGTAAAGGTGGAGAAGTAGAATATACTGTTACATTTGATCTTGGTGCATATGCAAAAAAATTACATATGCAAAATAGAACACTTTATCCAAATGATAAGATCGTTTTCTATGATGAGATAAAAAATGGCTACCTTGAATATGTTCCAGATTCTGCAGTGTTATCCTGTGATATGTTCCAAAATGAAAATTATAGGATACCATATTTAGAATTTACAGGTAATCTGGAAGTGTCAACCGATGGAGGTAAAACAACATTTACTTACACCATGACAGATGAGTTGATGAAACTTTTTGATTACACCACTGGTACTTTCACATATCATGGCTCACAATTTAATCCAATCCTTAAAATAAATTATCTTGCAAAACTGACTGATGAGGAAGCAAGAGAACTTACTCTTTCTGAAGAAAAAGAAAATAACTATAGTAATGAAGTTAAAGTTTCTTATAATGGTGTGGTTGTAGGTCAGGATACTGAAGATGTATTTTTAACAGCAAATAAAGTACTTGATAAACAGTATGTTCATCAGGGAGCAAAATTAACATACACAGTAACAGTTAATCCGGATGCGGTTAAATTTAATGATGATGGGTCAAGACTTTATGCAAAGGATATAGCCGGAGCTAACTTAAGAATCATAAAGAATAGTATAAAAGTTTCTGATGAAAACGGAGAACTTGAAATTGGTTCTGGAAAAAATCAGTATGATTATAAGATTGAAAAAGACCAGAATGGCGATAATGTATTAAAGTTTGATATACCTGATGGTAAAGCTCTTACAATTACATATTCAGCGCTTATTGACGTTGCAGGTAATATAATTCAGCCAACAGACAGAGTTGCTAATACTTTCTATTTATATAAGCATAAAGATGTAATGGAGATTGACAGAGTAAGTAAAAGTATTGAATCAGGTGATTTCGTTCAGGATTCAGGTGGTTCAAGTGCAAGAGCAACAGTAAGACTGTCAAAAGTATGGTTTAACGGACAAAAATATGTTTCTCTTAGTGATTGTAAGTTTGAATTATACGAATGTCGTGTGAAAGATGGCATAGTTTTAATTGGCGATAGAGTATCATTTAATAGAGATAATAATATTTATATGGCCAACGTTGATGGTGCTAATACTGAAATTTCAATTGCTGAAGAAGGTATAAGTGTTAAGGAACTTGACTTTGCAAAGTTATACCTTTTACATGAAACAGAAGCACCTAATCCGCTTAATAAAACAGATTACTACTTTATAGTTTCAAATGACTCCGGAAATGATGATTCACTTAAGATAACTGATGAACAGTTTAAGGAAAAGTATCTTAATGTGACTGATGAAGATGGAAATAGCGTTAAGATCAATAGATATAAAGATTCTAATGCAGAATTTGAAATCGAAGACTTTGTTGAGTTTGAATTACAGGCTAAGAAGACGGTAGTATTTGACAATGGAAATCCTGCTCCGATGGGTACATACACATTTGAGGTTAATGAAGTTGATTCTGACTCAGTAGATGCAGCTTATATTGATGATGGTTATACTGCATCAAAGCAGAATGATGCTGATGGAAATGTGGATTTTGATCCTATCAGGATCACTATGACAAGTGATGAAGAGTATTATTACTACAAGGTTTCTGAGGATGGTTCATCTCTTCCTACAGGTACGACAGGTGATGATACATTCTATATAATCACAATGCATGTAAAGAGAAATGATTCCGGTGAATTTGTGCATGAACTTGCTTACGTAAAATATGCAAAGGATGAAATCTCTGGTGAATATATAGGAACGCCAGTTTCTGCAGATGAAATTAAATTTAACAATATTGTAGAAAGTGGTGACGCAGGTTCTATTCAGATCTCTAAGAAGATTAAGATCGATGGAACAGATAAGACAAGTCTTTTTGAAGATAAGGAATATCTCTTTACAGTAAAAGACTCAAAAAATAATTATTATGATGTAGACGGCAATAAGTCATCTGACGAAGTAACGGTTGCTGTTAAAGCAGGAGAGACTGTTACTATCGGTGGCCTTAAACCGGGTGAATATACAGTTGTTGAAAAAGAAAGCAGCACGCCTCTTCTGGAATATAGATATAAGGGCCTAAATATTGATCCACTTTTAGGAGAAGTAACTGTTGTTAAGGATGAAATAGCTAATGTCGTAGCAGTGAATAATTACGAGACAAAGACTGCTCCAGTAAAGATCATTAAGAAGGATGTTGAAGATAAGAAGCTTCTTGGAGGGGCAGTATTTGAATTAACAGGAACAGGTCTTTCAGAAGCGGTTACTAAGGCAACTATTTCAGCTACCGGAGAAGTTACATTTGATGAGCTTCTTTATGGAGGAACATATGAACTTAAGGAAGTAAAGGCGCCGGATGGATATGCTCTGTCTGCTTCTTCTCCTTGGACAATCAAGGTTTCTGATTCCGGGGTTGTAACGATCCAGGGAAATGGTGAAGAACATGCAAGTGTTTATACATCAGCTGGCTTTGTTGTGTACAATAAAAAAGCAGCATCAAAGCTTACTATAACAAAGTCATTTTCAGGTGACGTATATGATAGTGATAAGGAAGTTGTACATTTCCTTGTCCTGGATGAAGCTGGGAAAGTAGTTAAAGATTTTCATTATTCTGAAATGGAAGATGGAAAGATGACTTTGGATTTGGTACCTGGTAAGTATACTGTTATAGAGGAACCAAATGGCAGGGAAGGATATACTATTAAGACAACTTATTCCGTTGATTCAGACTATGAAGAAGGTATTGTCTTAAAAACAGCTTATACAGATGATGGAGTAAAGATTGACCTCGTTAACGATGATAACATGATAGTATCATTTAAGAATGTCTATTCAAGAGATACTGGAAATATCAAGATAACAAAGAAATTTGTTGATGCCAATAATAATACTATTGATATTTCTTCTTTAACTGAAAAACAGAAGAAATATATCAAGTTCATAATTATCGGACCAGATGACTATAATGGAAAAGGTTTTAGGGAGGTATCACTCCTTGATTTTGATAATCTTACATATGAAGAGAAGAATGTCCCAACGGGTGAATATGTTATTATCGAGAGTTGGCCAAATGGAGTCAAGGTGGATGGATATGAATTCGATGATTATGTAGTTAGCAAAAAGGTGAATGGCCAAACATCCAGTGAAGACACGATAATGCTTGGAAAAGGCGATTCAGCGGAATTCCTTTTTGATAACATATTCGATACAGGTAAAGGCGAGATTTCAATAACAAAGATCATTAAGATTGATGGAGAAGATAAGTCAGATCTTTATTCAGATAAGGCCTATTATTTCACAGTTAAAGATGATTTATATTATTACGATGCAGCCGGTAATAAGTCGGAATCTGAGGTTAAGATACCTGTTAAAGCAGGAGAAGAGGTTAAGGTTAAAAATCTTGAGCCAAATACATATACAGTGGCTGAGGCAGAAGATGGAACAGCGCTTGGTGATTACAGATTTGAAGGAGTTACTCTTTCACCTGAAACAGGGGATGTAGTTGTTGGAGCAGGAACAACAGTAGGGGTTACAGCAACAAATGATTATGTAACCAAGACTGCAGCAATAAAGCTCATTAAGAAGGACGCAAAGGATAAGACTACAACTCTTGGTGGAGCTAAGTTTGAATTAACAGGAACAGGCATTGAGACAACGCAAAAGATCACTCTTAATGCAAATGGTGAAGTAGAATTCGACAATCTTCTTTATGGTGGAACATACGAACTTAAAGAAGTAGAAGCCCCTGAGGATTATGTGATCTCAAAATCATCACCATGGACAGTAAATGTTGCATCTAATGGTGTTGTAACGATCAAAGGAGCTGATGAAGATTCATTTAAGACATATACATCAGCAGGTTACGAGATCTTTAACGAGAAGCCGGAAGCAGTTATTACTGTAGCAAAGACTTTCGAAGGTACAGCAGATGATTCTATAAAGAATAATGTTAAGTTCCTTGTTAGTGATAAGGATGGTAAGACAGTTGCAGAGTTTACATATGCTGATATGACAGATGGAAAGAAGGATATAGCAGTTAAGCCTGGAAAGTACACTGTCAGTGAAGAGGCAGCAGATGTTTCCGGATACACAGTTACAAGAAAGTATTCAGTTGATTCAAGTGTTGATGAAAAAGATGTTGCTGAAAAAGAATATGTGGGTGATGCTGTTAGTCTTGATGTATCAGATAAAGAAGAGGTAACAGTAGCATTTAAGAATGATTATGTAAAAGATACTGGTAATCTCAAGATTACAAAGAAGTTTATAAATGTTGATGATAATTCATCAATCGATATCAGTAAATTAACTGATGCTGAAAAGGCAAAGGTTATTTTTGAAATCGAAGGACCTGATTCATTTGATGAGATCATCACATTAAAAGATTTTTCATCAGATTTTACTTATACTTTTGAAAATATTCCTGTTGGGGAATATACAATTACTGAGGATAATCAGCTGACAGATACAAAAGAGTATACATTTGTTGATTATGTAGTAAGTTATAAAGATGGTGAATCAGAAATTGAGCCTGACTTTAATAAAGTTAAAGTTACAAAGAATTCTACAACAGAATCTACAGTAACTAATGCTTATGAGAAGAAGATGGCAGTGCTTGCTGTTTCAAAGACATTTGAAGGAACTGTAAGCGAAACAGATAAGAATAAGGTTGCTTTTGAAATTTATGATGCTGAGAGTAAATTATACGCAGCTTTTACATATGAAGATATGGAATCTGGTATAAAGACACTTGAAGTGCTTCCTGGAGAATATACTGTTAAGGAAGCAGCTAATGATATTAAAGGCATTACTATTTCAAAATCTTATAAGGTTGAATCCAGCGATTCAGACCATAATGCATCAGGGACATACACAGCTTCTGGAGTTACTGTTACACTTGCTAATAAAGAAAAGGCAGAAGTAGCATTTAATAATAATTATGTAAGAGACAGTGGAAAACTTGAAATCACCAAGGTTTTTGCCAACGGAGATGAGACAGTTGATATTAGTGGTCTTACAGATGAAGAAAAAGCGTCAGTAAAATTCACTATTACAGGTCCTGCAGATTACGAAACAAAGACAATCTCACTTCTTGATTTCGATAGTGATATGAAGTATCAGGAGACAAATGTTCCTACAGGTAATTATAAGGTTACTGAAACAGGAGCTGATGGACTTAAGATTTCTGGATATACTTTCGTATCTTCAAAGGTGGGAATGAAGGATGGAACAGCAGTTCCTGATGAAGGTGCAGTGCTTGCTAAGGATGAGACTGTAAGCTTTAAAGTAGTAAATAAATATTCAAGAAAAGCTTACATTGTAGTATCTAAAGCGGTTTCGGGAGATTATACAAATCTTACTGATGCAGAAAAGAAAAATATAAAGTTTACTGTTAAGGATGCATCTGAAAATGAAGTAGCAAGCTTTACTCTTTATGAGATGGTAGATTCAAAGAAGACTATTGAAGTTGAGCCTGATAAGGAATATTTCGTAGTTGAGAGTGCTACAGATCTTATAAACTACAAGCTTTCTGCTACATATGAAAGAAAGTCAGATTTAGACAGTACAAATAATATAAGTGCGGTATATACTATTGGCGATAAGGTAGCTACAAACACTGTTCATGCAGCGGAGACTGTAACTGTTAAGTTTACTAATAGTTATACAAGTAAAAAAGGAAGCCTTGTTATAAAGAAGAATTTACTTCTCGATAATGAGGAAAAGAAAGATAATACTAAAGAGTTTGTCTTTAATGTAAGAAATAAGGAAACAGGAATTTTTTATAACAAGGTTGCAACTGCATCAGAAAAACCACAGGATATAAAGGTTGCTGCAGGTAGCACAGTTACAATTGAAGACCTTCCTGTTGGAACTTATGAAATTACAGAAGTAACAGATAAGAATCCTGAAATTGAAGGATATACATATCAGACAACAAAGGTAGGAACAGAAGAGAAGGTTGTAGCTGAAGTTACAGTTAAGGATGGCCTTACTAATGATCCTGCAGAAGTATCATTTATTAATGAATATACTCGTGATAAGGGATATTTACAGATTGTTAAGTCTTTTGAAGATGAAAATGGAAAAGCAATTGACGAATCAAGTGTTGATAAGTCAAAGATCAGCTTTACTATTACAGGACCTGACGGATATGAAAAGACAGTAGCTTACAGCGAATTTACAGATGGTAAGTATCTTCTTACTAATATCAACACAGGTAA
The DNA here is from genome assembly GCA_017420535.1 of Eubacterium sp. Classification (GTDB taxonomy): domain Bacteria; phylum Bacillota; class Clostridia; order Lachnospirales; family Lachnospiraceae; genus Eubacterium_Q. The sequence goes on from JAFOIV010000015.1 coordinate 38,844, forward strand.
CTACAGTATTAAGGAAACAGTAAGCGATGGTTCAGTGGAAAATTACACCATTAGCACAAACCTTAGTACTATGTCAAAGAAAGATGTAGCAGTTACAAGTGATACAACTGAAATTGCTGAATTAAAGAATGTTTATACTCGTGATAAGGGTAAGTTAAAGATTAAGAAGAGCTTCTCATTTACAAAGATTGATGGAAGCGAGGCTAATCCTTCTCTTACTGATGAAATAAAGGAAAACATTAAGTTTACTATTACAGGACCAGATGACTACAGTTTAGTAGTAACATATAAGGATTTCACTAATGGTGAATATGAGGTTTCAGGTCTTGCAGCTGGTACATATTCTGTTAAAGAAACAGGTTATGATACTGAAAAATTAATTGAAAATTATTCATTCGTTACTGATTCATCAGATGTGGCTGTGAAGTCAGATCTTAATGTAACAGCAACAAATGAACCTGTAGCAACATTTAAGAATGTATATACAGAAGATTATGGATACCTTAATATCAGGAAGACTGTAAAGGTAGACAGCGACAGTGACATTTCAAATGCAGATAGCAACATAGTTGATAAGACATTTAAGATTACTGTTAAGAATGCTGATGGCAAATATGTTTCAGCTGAAGTTGATACAAATAATAATGCAGTTCTTAAGGACAACAAGAATGATGCAGTAATCAGCATTAAGAATGGTGAAGACCTTACACTTGGAAGACTTGCAGCTGGTGTATATACAGTTGAAGAAGATAAGGACGCAGCTCTTGCAGGAGACAGTGAAACAGCTGGTATAACACTTAAAGATCTGTATGGACTTGATGTAACAGGAACTGGTGAAGTTACTGTTTCAAAAGAAAATGCAGCAAGTGGCAGCCCTGCAAAGACAGAAGTTGTAAATAATTATCTTACAAGAAAATTTGTAAAGATTATAAAGACTGATCTTGAAGGTAATAAGCTTAGCGGTGCTAAGTTAGAGATCCTTTCATCTGATGGAACAACTGTCGTTGACAGCTGGACATCTGATAAGGATAAAGATTACTTTATAACAGGTCTTGAGGCCGGAAAGACATATATTCTTAAGGAGACAGTAGCTCCAAATGGATATAAGATTACAACAGATTCTACTTTCTCATTTGATGATGAAGGAAGAGTAACTGTAAATGGTGCAGCATCTTTAACAACTGAAGGTAAGATTCAGACTATACTTGTTAAGGATGAAGCAACAAAGGTTAGCATTAGTAAAGTGGATGTTACAAATGAAAAGGAACTTGAAGGCGCAACAATCCAGATTCTTGACGAAAATGGAAATGTAGTAGAACTTAATGGTAAAAAGGCAGAATGGGTATCAACAAATGAGCCTCATGTAATTGAAGGACTTGATGTTGAAAAAACATATACTTTAAGAGAAACAGTTGCACCAGAAGGTTACACTATTGCAACAGATACAAAGTTTGAGCTTAATGCAGACGGAACTGTTAACAAGACAAAGACTACAACAAAGACTAACAGCGAGGGTGTACTTCTTATTGAAGATAAGAAGACATCAGTAAAGATTAGCAAGGTGGATATTGCAAACGGAAAAGAAGTTGAAGGAGCAACAATCCAGATCCTTGATAAAGATGGCAATGTTGTAAAAGTTGATGGTGAAAGACTTGAGTGGGTATCAACAAAGACACCTCATGAAATAAAAGGTCTTGCAACAGGAAAGACATATACATTAAAAGAAGTTATTGCCCCAGAAGGCTATACAATTGCAACAGAGACTGAGTTTGAGCTTAATGCAGACGGAACTATTAATACATCAAAAACAACTGCATCTATTAATGATGACGGCGTGCTTCTTGTTGAAGATGACAAGATATCAGTAAAGATTAGTAAAGTTGATGTTGTTGGTGGCGCTGAAATTGAAGGAGCAACAATTCAGATCCTTGATAAGGATGGAAATGTTGTAAGAGTTAACGGTAAAAAACTTGAGTGGGTATCAAGCAATAAGCCTTATATCATTTCAGGACTTTCTTCAGGAGAGACATATACCTTAAGAGAAACAGTTGCACCTGATGGATATACAGTAGCAACAGATACTACATTTGTATTAAAGGCTGATGGAACTGTTGATAAGGAAAGAACAACAACTAAGACTGATAGCAAGGGCGTTCTTCTTGTAGAAGATAAGATGACATCTGTAAAGATCAGTAAAGTTGATGTTACTAATAATGAGGAACTTGAAGGAGCAACAATCCAGATTCTTGATGAAAATGGAAATGTTGTTGTAGCAAATGGTGAGACTCTCGAATGGGTATCAACTAAGACACCTAAGGAAATTAAGGGACTTGCAGTTGGAAAGACATATACCTTAAGAGAAACAGCAGCGCCAGCAGGATATAAAGTTGCAACAGATACAAAGTTTGAACTTAATCTTGATGGAACTATTAATACAGTAAATACTACAGCATATACTGCTGATGGAGTAATATTCGTTAATGATAGTCTTACATCTGTAAAGATTAGTAAGAAAGATATTACTAACGGAGAAGAGCTTGAAGGAGCAACAATCCAGATTCTTGATGAAAACGGAAAGATTGTTACTATAAATGGTGAAAAGATAGAGTGGGTATCAACTAAGGAAGCTCATGAAATCAAGGGACTCGAAACAAAGAAGAAGTACATCCTTCGTGAAACAGTAGCGCCGGATGGATACGCTATTACAACAGATACTTATTTCGAGTTAAATGCTGATGGAACTGTTAATCAAGATGCAACTACAACAAATACTGACAAGGGTGTTCTTCTTGTAGAAGATAAGATGACTTCAGTTAAGATAAGCAAGGTGGATATTGCTGGCGGAGAAGAAATCGAAGGAGCAACAATCCAGATCCTTGATGAAAATGAAAATATTGTTACTATAAATGGTGAAAAGATAGAGTGGGTTTCAACTAAGGAAGCTCATGAAATCAAGGGACTTGAAACAAAGAAGAAGTATATCCTTCGTGAAACAATAGCACCGGATGGATATAGTATTGCAACAGATACTTACTTCGAGTTAAAGGCTGACGGAACTGTTAATACAGATAAGACAACTTCAAAGATAACAGATGAAGAAAGTAATTCACTTGTAATCGAGGATGAACTTACAAATGTTTATATCAGTAAGAGAGATATAAGCGGTGAGGTAATTCTTAAGGGAGCTGTTATCCAGATCTTAAATGCTGATAAGACAGTAGCAAAAGATAAGGATGGAAATGAAATAGAATTCACAACAACAGAAGATGAGTTCTACAAGATTTCAGGACTTACAGTTGGAAAGAATTATTATATTCATGAAGCAAAAGCTCCAGAAGGATATAAACTTACAGCTGATGTAAGCTTCTATCTTAATAAGAATGGACAGGTTGAATTTAATGGTTCAACAAAGGAAGTTTCTGGTAATACAGTAATGTTACTGAAAGATGCAGTTACAGAACTTAACTTCACTAAGGTAGGAAGCGTTAATGAAGATTGCTCAGACAATCCAAATGAAACTACTCCACTTGAAGGTGTTGAATTTACAGCAGAACTTCTTGATAATGATGGAAATGTTCAGACTGGTGAAAAAGCTTATAAAGCAGTAGCAGTTTCAAATAATATGGGTACAGTTGTATTTAACAATCTCCCAGCAGGTGATTATATCATCAGAGAGACAGCAACAATTGATTCATATAAGTTATCAGATAATAGCTACTATGCACATGTAAGTGATGCTGAAGATGCTGTATTTGAAGGCCTTACTACAGACTTTGAAGGTACAGACAAGGTACAGAACAATACAGTTGTTAACAACAAATATAAGACTGACATCAAGCTTCAGAAGGTTTCAGAAGCTGATCCTGATGTTAAGTTACCAGGTTCAATCTATGAGCTTTCAAAAGAAGTTGAAGATGAAGAAGGTAATAAGAGTCGCGTTGTTGTTGCAATTGCAAAGACTGGAATTGATGGTGTTCTCATTCTTAAGGGAGTATTTGCTGATGTAGAATATACTCTTACAGAAGTTGAATCACCTAATGGTTATTATGTTTCAAAGAATCCTATAAAGGTTTCATTTAAGGTTGTACCGGATCCAGAAGATCCAAGTAAGAATGAAGTTGTATTTGATACAGATTCATTTGATAGTGGTGATGGAACTGCAACAATAGATGAAAATGGAAATGTTACATGGTTAGAGCCAGTAACTATCGTTAGATTTGCTAAGTTAGACGAAGCAGGTAACCATCTTTCAGGAGCAACTCTTCAGGTTGTTGATGAAAATGGCGATGTTGTAGTTGGACCATGGCTTTCAACTGAAGAGGACTATGAAGTATCTGGATTATTTGATGCAAACGATGACAAGACATATAAGCTTGTTGAAGTTTCAGCACCAAAGGGATATGAAGTAGCAGCCCCAGTTGAGTTCAAGGTGGACGATAAGAAGATTGGACCTGATGAGAATTATGTTATTACAGTAAGTATGACAGATAAGAAGAGTAATACACCAGGTACACCACATAAGTCTGATACACCTGAAACACCAAATGATAATCCAGGCAATAATCCACAGACAGGAGATGATTCACCAATTATCCCTGTTGCAGGACTTATGCTTGTATCATTTACAGGACTTTTCATTATAGGAAAGAAAAAGAGAAACAAAAGAAAAGCTAATTAATTAGCCACTTTAAGGCATAGGGTTTTCCCCTATGCCTTTTTTTATATGAATAATTCTTTGAGTCAGGGGGCAGCTTAGATAATGGAAAATATCCCTTATAGGCTAAGATTATAATTAAGCCTTGAAACAAAGACGTTTAATATATATAATTACTTTAGTTAAATAGAGTTTAAAATAAATATTTGCTTTGAGATTTATTTTGGAATTATTGAAAACAAAGCAAAAGGAGGAAAAATGAGACAGGAAACAAAATGTATTCAGGCTGGATATATGCCTAAAAATGGCGAGTCAAGAATGATACCTATCATTCAGAGTACAACATTTAAGTATGATACAAGTGAAGATATGGGTAAACTTTTTGACCTTGAAGCAGAAGGCTATTTCTATACAAGACTTCAGAATCCTACAAATGATTATGTAGCTGCAAAGATTGCATCACTTGAAGGTGGTACAGCTGCAATGCTTACATCATCAGGTCAGGCTGCATCTTTCTTCTCAGTATTTAATATTGCAAATGCAGGAGATCATGTTATAGCATCAGCATCTATCTATGGCGGAACATTTAATCTTTTTAATGTAACTATGAAGAAGATGGGAATTGATTTTACATTTGTAGATCCTGACTGTACAGATGAAGAACTTGAAGCTGCATTTAAGCCTAATACGAAGGCAGTTTTTGGTGAGACTATTGCAAATCCTGCTCTCATTGTATTTGATATAGAAAGATTCGCAAATGCTGCACATAAACATGGAGTTCCTCTTATCGTTGATAATACTTTTGCAACTCCTATAAACTGCAGACCATTTGAATTTGGGGCAGATATTGTTATTCATTCAACAACAAAGTATATGGATGGACATGATGCATCAGTTGGTGGTGTTATTGTTGATTCTGGTAAGTTTGATTGGATGGCTCATAAAGACAAATTCCCTGGACTTACAACTCCTGATGAGTCTTACCATGGAATTACATATGCTGAAAAATTTGGAAATGCAGGGGCATTTATTACAAAGTGTACTGCTCAGTTAATGAGAGATTTAGGAGCTATTCAGGCTCCAATGAATGCATATTTACTTAACCTTGGACTTGAGTCTCTGGCAGTAAGAATGGAAAGACATTGCAGCAATGCCCAGAAGGTAGCTGAATTCCTTGAAGGAAATGATAAAGTTGCCTGGGTTAATTATCCTGGACTTGAGTCAAATAAATATTATGAAAGAGCAAAGAAATATCTTCCTAATGGAACTTGTGGTGTTGTATCTTTCGGTGTTAAGGGCGGAAGAAAGGCTGCAGAAGAATTTATGAAGCATCTTAAGGTAGCTATTATTGCTACACATGTTGCAGATGCTCATACCTGTGTCCTTCATCCAGCTTCATCAACACATAGACAGCTTACAGACGAAGAGCTTGTTAAAGGTGGAGTGCTTCCAGATCTTATCAGACTTTCTGTTGGTATTGAAAATGTGGATGATATTATCGAAGACATTCAGCAGGCATTAGATGCAGTAAAATAATATATCTTTAATATAAAAGAGCAATATTCCCGGGTTATGTGCAGCCCGGGAATATTGCTCTTTTTTTGCCATTACTTACTTTTAGGATAGTATATTACAAAAAAGTGCATACTTGTAATAGGTATTAATTTTGAGTATAAATAATACTTGTTTGTTCGAACAAAGCAACGTCGGTATATATTAAGAAGCGAGGAAAGTATATAATGGATTTTTTATCATTAGCAAAGCAGCGTTGTTCTGTAAGAAAATATAAGAAGGATGCAGTTGAAGCAGAAAAGTTAGAAAAGTTACTTGAGGCTGCACGTGTTGCTCCTACAGCAGCAAATATGCAGTCACACAGACTTTTAGTTGTTAAGAGTGAAGAAGGCTTAGCAAAGCTTTCTAAGGACGTAAATTTCCACGGTGCACCACTTGCCATCGTAGTATGTGGTGATCATTCAGAAGTTTTCGTACGTCCATTTGATATGAAGGATATGGTGGATGTAGATGCAACAATCGTTGCAGATCACATTGTATTAGAAGCTGAAGATTTAGGACTTAGCACATGCTGGCTTACATATTTTGAGCCATCAGTAATAAGAAAGGAATTTAATATTCCTAAGAACCTTGAGCCGGTAGCTATCATTGCTGTTGGTTATGCGGCTTCTGCAAAGACATCTCCTGACAGACATGCATTTGACAGAAAAGAAGTAAGTGAATTTGTTTTTAATGAAACATTTTAATGAATAAATAATAGATATTAAAGGGGGCTTAAGCCCCCTTATTTATATTAACTTAAGTTTATTTGGACATATAGTAGAATGAATAGCTGTTTTACTTAGATAATCAGCTCCCCAGGAACACATTGAATTAAGAACCGGTATTAAAGTTTTTCCAAATTCTGAAAGAGAATATTCTACTTTTGGAGGCACAATTGGATAAACCCTGCGGATAAGAAGGCCATCATATTCTAATTCTCTTAATTGAGCTGTTAATACCTTTGGTGTTGCATTTGGAATAAGTCTGCTAAGCTCGTTGAATCTTAGTGTTTTGTTGATAAGGTGCCAAATGATCAATGCTTTATATTTTCCGCCTATCAATTGAATAGTTGCTTCTACAGGACATTTGTATGTCTGACAAGTTTTCACGCAAGTTACCTCCTGATTGAAATGTGTATCTAATAGTAATTTTTCATTTGTTCAATTGTTGGTTACTAGATATTATTTAAAGTATGCTCAAACATAATAAATTAATTATATAAAATAAAAAAAGAATATCAAGGGGTTAAACGTATAACCTGTTTAGTTATTATTTTAAGAAGGAATGTAGCCTTACTTACCTTTAAGATAGTTAATTACGAAAAAGTGCGTACTTGTAATAGAATTCATTTTATACTACAAATAATACATGTTCGAACATATCAACGTTGATGTATTTTATAAGATAGGAGGAAAACAAATGGAAAGACCAGAGTATGTAAATGGCTTTACTTGCTCAATTTCTCTTGCGTTAGCGTCGGCTATAATTCCAAGTGGATTATGGTTAGCGTGCGGATATGTTATGGTAGCGGCTTAATAAAGAGATTGTAAGGAAGGATGTGTGTCGCAAGATGCACATCTTATTTTATTAATTTATGAGGTGATAGTTGATATGTATCCTGTATTAAATGAAATGATTTATTTAGAAAAAAAACAACCAACTTATTCGGATTTTTCTATTAAATATAATGGAATGGATTTGAAATTTTCTGTTAATAACACAGCAGCCGATATTTTGGAATTGTGCAATGGAGAGAATTCTATAGCCGATATTGTAGATTCTTTGGCTGAAAAATTTAATGAAGATATAAATAAAGTATATTTATTTGTGAATGAATTTATAGAAAATTCAGTAAAGATAGGTAATGTAATAATAAGGAGTGAGGTATCACAAAAAAGAGAATTACAGATAATAGGAACTAGTGATTATTGGTCGTTGGATTTGGTGTCTATAGAGTTAACATATACTTGTCCTCTTAATTGCAGACATTGTTACGCGAATGCGGGAAAAGGAAATTTTATATCATACGATTTGGTTGATAAGATTTTAACAGAATGTAAAGAATTTGGGAAACCGCAGATTCAGCTTACTGGAGGGGAACCGTTAACACATCCGGATTTTTTTAGAATAGTAAAGAAGGCCGTAGACAATGATTTTAATGTGGTTATTTTTACAAGTGGATATATTGACAATGAGACTATTATTAATAAAATAATGAAATTTCCAAGAGAAAGGGTTTCGTTTCAAATAAGTGTTGATGGTCTTGAAGAATATCATAACAGATTTAGAGGGAGAAGTGATGCGTTTAGAACGACAGAGAACTTTATAAAGAAATTATGCAAAATGGGGTTTCGAGTTACAACAGCAACATGCATAGATGATTAAGAATATGATGAGTTATATACATTAGTTTGCAGGATGAGAAAAAACGGAGTGAGATTAATGAGATTTAGTCCGCTTATGAATAAGGGGAGGGCTCATAATATTGATAAAAAAATATGTTTTAAAAATGATATACAGCCAATGATAGCAAAATTAGCCATGGAATTTAATTCTGATGAATTTAGAGTATTGTATTTTGAAGAAGGAGAAGAGAATATAAATTTTAAATATAAAAATAATTGTGGCTTGGGACAAAATATAATTAGAGTTGCTCCTAATGGTGATGTTTATCCGTGTTTGCTGACTAATATTAAATATTCTAATGTGAAAAATGAGGCGTTAAAGGAAATACAAAAAAAGTATAGCAGATTGTGGGAAAAGGTATATAGTCCAGCAGAGAAAATCTGTAAAGATTGTGTTGAAAGAAAGAACTGTGGTCGGTGCGTAAGTATGGGATTGGATAAATGTGACAAAAATGAAAGCTTTTTTTTAAAGAGTATTTCTAGCATTTCAAAAATGATTGGTGAATAAAAATGACAGTAATTGAAAATAAATATGAACGAAAAATACGATATGAAAATGCCAATACGGCAGCAGAAGAAAAAATTATTTCAGGATTAATTGAAAAAAAAGACGATCTCATAAAAAAGACAGAAAAAAGGATAGATGTAGAATTTTTTGATCAGATAAGGATATTTAAAGGTAATAATGATGAATTATATACAGTCTTCGATAAAATGTATAAAGCATGTGAATTTTATGATAAAAAATTTGCTGCGATAGTAACTCAAGAGCTTCGAGAGGTGTCATGGTGCGAAGGAAAAAAGAAGACAGATATTAAGAATGTAATACGAATAATGGTGCATCAAAATAATTCGGATTGTAAATATAGGGATATTCCATTCTTTTCAAATAAAAAAAGATTGAATGAAATTATGTTGAAAGAATTGAGCGAATTGTTGGATGATTCAAAATGCAGCTATAAAGAATTTAAAGGAGGAAAAATGGATGTTATTTTTTCTCCGCGAGCAGCGGCTTATTTTGTACATGAAATCCTGGGGCATCCTTTAGAACTTGATTTGATAAGTACAAACAAATCGATATATAAAGAAAAGAATATAGATGAAAAAATAATGCCAGAATATATAAATGTTTCTGAATGCCCAGAGGATACTAGGCAAATAGGAATGATTTATGGGGATTATGACGATGAGGGAAAAGATTTAATTAATACGGATATTATTAAAGGCGGAGTGCTTGTTAGTCCTATAACATATAAAAGATGCAGTGAGATGAAAAGAGAAACATTAAATAGAATGCATAATTTTATTTTGAGGCCAAATGAAAGTGGATGTTCTTTGGATAGAATAATTGCAAGAAGTTCAAATGCAATAGTAATAGATGATGTTTTATATGGTTATTATAATCTGGCTATGGGAGATTTTATGCTTTATTGTGGTAAGTCAAGAAGAGTTAAAAATGGAGAGGTGGTAAGTTACCATTTCGGTGTACGAATAAATGAAAAAATATTGGAATTAAAGAATATTATTAAAGAAATTGGGAATGATTACAACGCTACTTTGGGCTTTTGCTCGAAACAAAATCAGATAATTACTGTAGGAATGGGGGCGCCGTCTATGGTTTTATCAGATATTAACGTAACAGGGGGAAGTGAAAATGTTATATGAAAAGATATTAATAGATCAAGGTGTTGAAAAGTTTTGGTTAATAAAACACAAGATTGATAGATATGTATGTTCTTTTGTTAATGGTGTTAGAAGAATTGAAGAGACAGAAGATCGAATAAATGAATTATTTTTTATAAAGAATAATAATTTGTATAAGATAGCGTTTGGTATTATTGATGATGATAGCTTGTTTAAAGAACTAATTGATAAATCTGTAAAAAATTCTAAATTTACAGTAAAAAATCCGCTAATTAAATTACCATCAATAAAAGCGCCAGATATTTGTAAAGAGAAAATATTTTATTTCAATGAATGCAAAAGAATAATTGATTCAGAACTAAAAAAAAGTTAGTAATCCTAGTATTCAGCTAAAATTTGACATGTCTGTTGATAATTCTTTTCTGTATTATGAAAGGAAAAAAGTATCAAAAACAATAAGCGAAAATAATCTTGAGATATTGGATTTTGAACGGATGGATTATAAAAAATATGATAATCTTAAAATTAAACCAGGTTTTTTAGAAAAAGTAATAAATTCTGATTCTCAAAATGATATTATTCAAAATGAAGAATTATTTGTAGACGTATGTGAAGCAAAATATATGAGAATAGATTCAAAAGTTTTTTCGGAAGTTCTTATTATTTTAGAGGAAGCATTTAAGGGTTTTTTTGTAATGAATAATCAATCATTTATTAAAAAAAATGATTTTGGAAAAGCAATATGTAACGAAAAAATAAGCATAAAGAAAGTGGTCAATAATTATGTGTTTGACTCTGAAGGGATGGAATGTAAAAATAAATATTTAATTAAAAAAGGAATCCTAGAAAACTGTTTAAATAATATTTATACTGCATCTGTGTTGAAATTAGAGCCAGGAGATAGTGTATATAATTATGAACTTGGAAATCATGTTATTGGGGCTAAAAAATTAATTATGGAATATGATAAGTGTAGGGAGATCGTTCCAGAAGCAGATATTTATATCGTTCAGATTAAAAAAGACACTATATCTTTTGACTTCGATAGTGGTTATTTTCAAGCAGTTTTTATTGGTAAAGAAAAAAACAAGAAAATAAGATATATGATGAGATGTAATATAATAGATTTGTTAAATAGTATAGTAGCTGTTATAGATAATAATTATGATACAGATAGTTATGAAAAAGATGTTATACTTGATTTAGGTAAACTAAAGTGAGGCGTGATATATGTATCGAGTGATGATAAAAAAAGAATTAAAATCAATTCTGTATTCAAAAAAAATTTTAATATCTATTGCTTTTGCCTGTTTATATATGCTGATTCTTGATATTGTGGCGGTTCTACCATTTTCTACGCCGATATTTAATATTGGTATAGGTCGTATGCTTAAAGGCTTTAGCCTTATAGGAGCGTTTCTTTGTTCTGAGATTATTTTTTATTCCATGATAGATGAAAATCGTTATAAGACGTGGGATATTATAAAATTAAGTAAAATATCGATTAATAAGATCATTCTATCAAAGATATTCGTTCCGACAACAATATCGATTACGGTTATTTATATAAGTGCCTTTATAAATAATATTGGAAAAAAATTTGTGGATGAGCTATATTACGTTCCTTTTTTGAATCTAAAATACTTTTTTATAATATTTTTTTGTTCATTAGGGGTTCAGCTTTTTAGCATGGGGAGATGTGCCAACAGAGAAGAAATGTTCGCTAATACAGATTATGTTTCATGCGTATTCAATCTATTATATGTGATTGTTTTTTGGATGGAAGAATTAATAGGTGTATATACTGTATTGCTTTCTATGTTACTTACGGTAATTGCTTATTTATATACATTAAAAAAATTTGTCCGGATGTCTGATGAAAAAAGAAAAAGACTATATTATTATCGGATTAAAAAAGAAGGTAAAATTGAGGCGTTTTTTGCAAGAGAGATGGGGCGCTTACTGGCAAATAAAAAGGGATTAATAAAATTAGCAGGAGTTTTTGCCTGTTCTCCATTTATTTTTAACATACCATATAAGAATATTGTAAAGCTTATATTATTTATGGTTTTATCCTTTCAAATACTTATAACTATTGTTTTAGATATTAATCTAGAATCTATATTTTCTGAGAAAAAAGAAAATATGGAAGATGTTTTAGCAGTAGCGGGAATATCAAAGAAGATTAATTATTTGTATTCTGCAAAGTTCTCTATTATAATAACTGGTCTTGTGTTTGTATTAATGGCTATTCTAAATATAATACTGTTTTTCATGAATAAATCTGTTGTGGGTATATGGATAGTGATGGTAGGCTTTTTGATCACTTCTATTTTTTCTTTAATTTATACCTGTTTATATACAAGTAGACATTTTTTAGACTTGAAGGATGTTAAATTAATAAGGAAGAATGTTACTATTTGTTCAGCAGTGATTTATTTGTTGGTATGTGGCATTCTATATTGTCTTAAAGGGGGAATTATTTTATGAAAGATATGATGATAAAGGCGGATGAGATTTCTTTTGCATATCCTGGAGGAGAAGAGATCATTTCTGATTTTTCCTATGAGTTTAGTGCTAATAAGTCTTATATCATATGTGGAGAAAATGGATGTGGTAAGACTACTATTACAAGACTTCTCCTTGGACTTTTAAAACCTGATAGTGGAAAAATAGAAAAGAGTGATGGGGCAGTCATTTCTTATGTTCCAGATAATAATGGAATGTATGAGAACCTGACATTAAAGGATAATATCCTTTTTCGTTTAGGTATATATAATAAGAAATTTAAAGATATAGAGAAAAAATATAGTGACTGGATGAAAAAGTTCAGGCTTGTTAACTATACCGAAACCCTGGTAAAAGATCTTTCTCTAGGAACTAAGAAAAAGGTGGCATTATTATGTGCCATGTTGGTAGAACCAGATATCATCTTCCTTGATGAACCTACAGGGGGACTGGATTTTGGGGCCCAGAAAGAGCTCATCAAAATGCTTAATGTAATAAAGGATTATACCATGATAATCACAGTTACTCATGATGATTATTTTATTAAAAACTTTGAAAGTGAAATGATCTATCTTTAATCCTAAAAACTAATAAACCAGCTCCAATATAATAAAAGATATGTAAATCATCCCTCAAATGAGCAATAGTGATGGACTGAAAAAGTATCCATACCCAGCCAAAAAATAATAAAAGACGCGAAAAGAATTCCTCCAAAGGGCATTTTTAGCCCGCTGGAGGAATCCTTTTCGCGTCTTATTTATTTTGGCGTCCCTTCGTTCATTATATTTGGGTGTTCGTCTGTTAGTTAATATGCAGGATGAGCTTCGCAATATTAAAGTACAGCAGAAGTGATACCGCATCAACTATAGTTGTTATAAATGGACTGGCCATTACTGCCGGATCAAGCTTTATCTTCTTTGCAAGTATAGGAAGTGTACAACCTACAAATTTTGCTACGATAACAACAAAGAAGAGAGTTCCACATACAGTAAGTGCGATCATTACTTTGATCCTGTCAATCAGGATAAGTTTTATAAAGTTAGCTACGGCTAAAGTGATACCGCAAAGTAATGCTACAAGAAGTTCTTTTCCCTGGATCTTAAAGATATCTTCAAAGTGGATCTCGTCAAGTGAGATACCACGCACGATAGAAACTGAAGCCTGCTGACCTGAATTTCCGCCGGTATCCATAAGCATTGGAATGTAGCTTGTAAGAACTACATAAGTTGCGAGAGCTGCTTCAAAATGTGAAATGATAGCTCCTGTAAATGTAGCCGAGATCATAAGAAGAAGCAGCCAAGGTATACGCTTCTTATAAGTCTCTAAAACGCTGGTCTTCATATATGGTTTATCAGAAGGTGTGATAGCGTTCATGATTTCGATATCTTCAGTATTTTCTTCCTGAATTACGTCGATTACGTCATCGAAGGTTATAATACCAACAAGACGTTTCTCTTTATCAACAACTGGAAGAGCAAGGAAGTTATATTTATCAAAGGTATGCGCAACTTCTTCCTGGTCATCTAAAGTGTTAACATAGATAGCATTTTCTTCCATGATATCTGAGATCTTTGCATCCCGGGAAGAAAGAAGAAGATCTTTAACTGTTACGATACCTATCAGTTCTTTCTTTAAGTTGGTAACATAGCAGGTATAAATGGTCTCCTTATCAACGCCTACTTTTCTGATGCGGTCAAAAGACTGCTTTACAGTCATAGACTCTTCAAGTCTTACATACTCGGTGGTCATGATGCTGCCGGCACTGTCCTCAGGATACTTTAAAAGTTCGTTGATCTCGCGACGAGTCACCGGATCAGTAGCTTTAAGAATACGTTTTACCACATTGGCAGGCATTTCTTCGATCATATCAACAGTATCATCTAAGAAAAGGTTATCAATGATATAATTAAGTTCCTTATCAGAGAAGGCTGAAATTAATTGCTCCTGGGTATCTGACTCCAGATAAGAAAATGTGTCAGCAGCCAGCTCTTTGGGGAGGATCCTAAAGGCGATAGGAAGCTGTTCTGCGTCAAGTTCGCTTATTATTTCAGCTAGATCGGCTTCATTTTGTTCGGCAAGGATTTCTCTTGCTTCATGAAGTTTCCTTTCAGTGATGAGTTGTTTTAAGTTTTCGATGTTGAATTCAACTGTCATTTTACTCACACTCCTTTCTCAAATAAAAAACGCCGGGAATAAAATCTCGGCGTTAGGATCAGAATTCATATTTAAAAGTTATTTTCTGCCTGTAGAACCAAAACCACCGGCACCTCGCTCTGTCTCTGAGAGCTCATCTACTTCATTAAAGATGCCCATGATATATGGTGTGATGACAAGCTGCGCAATTCTTTCATTAGGTTCAATCTCTGCATCAACCTTAGAATGATTATGGAGCGCAACCATAACTTCTCCGCGGTAATCTGAATCTATAACACCGACTTTATTTGCGGGGGCAAGCCCCTTTTTACTGGCAAGACCACTTCTTGCATATATAAGACCTGCATATCCTTCAGGTAATTCAAGAGAAATACCAGTTGGTATCATAACAGTCTCACTGGCTTTCACAATAACAGCGCTGTCAACACAGGCATAAAGGTCTGCACCGGCAGCGTTAATAGACCCGTAAGTCGGGATAGTAGCGTTAGGTTTTATTCTTTTGATATTAACTGGAATCTTCTCTACCATTTTTTTTCCTTCTATAAATAATAGTATAAATAGTTTTTAATTCTGAGATATCTTACAAATTGACTGCTTCGTATCTTGACAGGTATCAGTATTAAAGTGTTTCTTGTTCATCCCACAGAACAACGTTTCCCGCGGCTCTGGTTTTGTTCATATCAATGATACGTTGATTGGATGAACCTCTGAAACGAAGAGTGATATCTTTTTTATCTATTTCAAAACGTCCGTCAACTAATACGTCAATTAGATTAATCAGAGACTTTGTCTCAGGCACCTTCTGTATCATATCACACATTATCTCTTTTTCAAAGTCATATCCGGTAAAACACCAGATGGTTTTGTCGGGATAAACCGATTTTACTTTCTTTATCAGAGAAAGAATTGCTCCCTGATTAGCAGGATCAAGGGGTTCTCCTCCAAGAAGAGTGAGTCCTTTGATATGAACAGGTGACATGGAATCTAATATTTCTTTGATGGTTTCTTCCGTAAAAGGTGTCCCATAATTAAAATCCCAGGCTATCTCATTAAAACAACCTTTACAATGGTGGTTGCAGCCTGAAACGAAAAGAGAAACTCTTACACCTGGACCATTTGCTATATCATTCTTTTTTATTGCTGCATATTTCATGATAATCCTTTCAAGGGTGTATATGTTAAATCCTGTTTCGTATTATAACATAATTAAAGCATAAATCTCTTTATTTTTTGCTATTAATGTGCTATAAAAATAAGGTGGCGTTTTTGAATGTCCATAGACTTATATTATTCAATTGAGAGGGAATTAAAATGAGACTTAAGAAAATAAGTGCTATGCTGGTTTCAGCTATGTGTGTAGCATTACTTTCAGGTTGTAGTATTGGTTCTGCAGATTCAAAGACATCTGTAGATATGAAAAAGAGATATAATAGTTATGTAACACTTGGTGATTATTCTAAGATCTATTATGAGCCAGTTCATACAGAGGTTACAGATGAGGATATTCAGAAAGATATTGATTCACTTGTTTCATCAAAGAAGACAAAGGCTCAGATTAAAGATAGAGTTGCAACAATGGGTGATGCAGTAAACATTGACTACGTTGGAACAATTGATGGTGTAGCATTTGATGGTGGAAATACTAATGGCGCAGGTACTCAGCTTGTACTTGGAAGCCAGAGCTATATTGATACATTTGAGCAGCAGATCGCTGGTCATAAGCCAGGGGATGAGTTTGATGTAACTGTTACATTCCCAAGCGATTACGGCGCAGCTAACCTTGCAGGTAAGCAGGCTGTATTTGCAACCAAGCTTAATTATATTGAAGGTGAAGAAATCACACCTAAGTATGATGATGCTTTTGTAGCTTCAAATACAGATTATAAGACAACAGCTGAATATGAAGAAGCAATGAGAAAAAAACATGAAGAGACTAATTCAGCAAGTGATGCTTCAACAAATGAAGAAGCTATCCTTCAGAGCGTTATCGATAGTTCTATAGTAGGAAAGTATCCTGAAAAAGATTTAAAGACAAAGATTGACTCAATTCAGGGAAGCATTCAGGATCTTGCTGATTCAAATGGCGTTGATGTAAACAGCGTAGTTACCATGTATGGTTATGCCAGTATCGATGATTTCAAGAGTAACATTGCTGACAATGTAAAGAAAGAATTTACCAGAAGAATCGTTGTATGTGCTATTGCTTATAATGAAAAGATTACATGTTCTGATGATGAGGCAGATGCAATAATCCAGAATATGCTTAAATCATCAGGATATACAGATGTAGATGCTTTAAATAAGGCATATGGTTATTCAAAGGAAGATTATTATTATAGCGTACTTGAGCATAAGGTAATTGATTTCCTTAAGACAAAGGCAGTTGCAAGTCCTAGTGATGCTCCTGCAAAATAATTAAAAAGTTGAAATGTGGTTGTCACGTAAATTCTTGACAACCACATTTTTTTTGTGATACTATTATTTAGTGACTGTAATTTTATAAGCAGCTGTGGCGGAATTGGCATACGCGCATGATTCAGGTTCATGTCCACGCAAGTGGGTTCGGGTTCAAGTCCCGTCAGCTGCACTTAACGTGTATGAACGATCATCAGTCGCAATTTGGCTGATCAAACATATTCGATCAATTAAGAAAGGATTTTAGGATATGGCTGAGGAAAAGAAAAATATTCTTACCTATGAAGGTTTAAAACAGTTGGAGGATGAACTCCAGAATTTAAAGGTCTTCAGACGTAGAGAAGTAGCTCAGAAGATTAAAGAAGCTCGTGAGCAGGGCGACTTATCAGAAAACGCTGAGTACGATGCAGCTAGAGATGAACAGCGTGAAATTGAAAATCGTATTGCAGAGATTGAAAAAATCTTAAAGAACGTAGAAGTTGCTGATGAGGGTTCAACAAATACTGAAACAATCAACTTTGGTTGTACTGTACGTTTTGAAAATCTTGAAACACATGAGGAATTTACATATAAGCTCGTTGGTTCAACTGAATCAGATGTTCTTAATGGACGTGTTTCAAACGAATCACCTATAGGCTCTAAGCTTATCGGTTCAAAGACTGGTCAGGTTATCACTATCGAAGCACCTAAGGGAACATTTAACTATAAGATTCTTGACTTCAAGAGAAACTAATCCAGTATTATTATGAAAATTGCAGGGGTGCCAGCTATAAGGCATCCCTTTTTTAAAGTATATTTAGTAGGAGGAAGCACTAATGGCACAGGAAACAAATCCACAGGACGTAAACCAGTTAAGACAGGTCCGTAGAGACAAACTTGCAGAGCTTCAGGCAGCAGGTAAGGATCCATTTCAGATCACTAAGTTTGATGTTACATATCATACACAGGAGATCAAGGATAAATTTGATTTGATTGAGACAGTTCTTAAACAGGATGAAGAGGGAAAGAATATCGTTCCTTCATTTGATGAGATTCCTGAAGACAAAATAGTAGTTATCGCAGGTCGTCTTATGTCAAAACGTGTCATGGGTAAGGCTTCATTTGGTAATGTTCAGGATAGAGATGGAAATATCCAGATCTATGTTTCAAAGAATGACCTGGGTGAAGAGAACTATACAGGTTTCAAGCGTATGGATATCGGTGATATCGTTGGTGTTAAGGGATTTGTGTTCAGAACAAAGACAGGAGAAATCTCAATCCACTGTAAGGAAGTAACACTTCTTTCAAAGAGCTTACAGATCCTTCCAGAGAAGTTCCATGGGCTTACAAATACAGATATCCGTTATAGACAGAGATATGTTGACCTTATCATGAATAAGGATTCTAAGGAAGTATTCCTTAAGAGATCAAAGATCTTAAGAGAAATCAGAAACTTCCTTGACGGAAGAGACTTTATTGAAGTTGAGACACCAATGCTTGTTGAAAATGCAGGTGGTGCAGCAGCTCGTCCATTTGAGACTCATTATAATGCGCTTGATGAGGACAGAAGACTTAGAATTTCTCTTGAGCTTTACTTAAAGAGACTTATTGTTGGTGGTCTTGAAAGAGTATTCGAGATCGGCCGTGTATTCAGAAATGAAGGCGTAGATACAAAGCATAATCCAGAGTTCACACTTATGGAGCTCTATCAGGCATATACAGATTACAATGGAATGATGGAACTTACAGAGTCAATGTTCAGATACCTTGCTGAAAAGGTAAATGGCTCTACTACTGTAATGTATGATGGTCATGAGATTGACCTTGGCAAGCCATTCCGTCGTCTTACAATGATCGAGGCTATTAAGGAAGAGACAGGTATTGATTTTGATGCTGTTGAAACAGATGAAGAAGCAAAGAAGATTGCTTGCGAGCATCATGTTCAGTACGAAGACAGACATAAGAAGGGTGATATCGTAAATCTCTTCTTCGATGAGTTCTGTGAGGATAAGATGATCCAGCCTACATTTATCTGTGATCACCCAATCGAGATCTCACCTCTTACAAAGAAGAAGCCAGAAGATCCAACTAAGGTAGAAAGATTTGAACTTTATATAAATGGTTGGGAAATGTGTAATGCTTATTCAGAGCTTAACGATCCTATCGATCAGCGTGAAAGATTTGCAGCTCAGGATGCTCTTGCAGATGCAGGTGATGAAGAAGCTAACCACACAGATGAAGATTTCCTTAACGCTCTTGAAGTTGGTATGCCACCTACAGGCGGTATCGGATACGGTATTGACCGTCTTACAATGCTTCTTACAGGAGCACCAGCCATCCGTGATGTAATCCTCTTCCCGACTCTTAAGAGTACACAGAAGAGTGCTGCATCAAATGCTGATGCTAAGGAAGAAGTTAAGGCTGAGGAAGCAAAGACAGGATTCTTCACACCAAATGAAAAGATTGATTTCAGCAATGTAAAGATTGAGCCTCTTTTTGAGGAAGCAGTTGATTTTGAGACATTCTCAAAGTCAGATTTCAGAGCTGTAAAGGTTAAGGATTGCGTTGCAGTTCCTAAGTCAAAGAAGTTACTTCAGTTTACACTTGACGATGGAACAGGAAAGGACAGAACTATCCTTTCAGGAATCCATGCCTTCTATGAGCCAGAAGAACTTATCGGAAAGACTCTTATTGCTATCACAAATCTTCCACCAAGAGCTATGATGGGCATTGAGTCATGCGGTATGCTCCTTTCAGCTGTAAGCGAATTTAAGGAGGGAGAGGGTGAAGAACTTCATCTTCTTATGGTTGATAACCACATTCCTGCTGGTGCAAAGCTTTATTAATTCAGATAATTATATAGAATGATCAAAGTCCCGTATTTATCAGTTATTGAAAGACTGGTGAATGCGGGATTTTTTTCAGGTTAAAGAAGACAGATTTGAACTTAAAGAATTTGTTCGGGAGTTGATAATGTTCGTTTAATGTACAAAAGTGTGCATTCGAGACAAATGAAACAGCGTTTCCAGAACGTTTTTGTGAAAACTGCATGAAAAAAATTTTGGGAATATGTAAAAAATGAAAATTGACGTGAAATATTTCACATGATAAGGTAGTAAACAGTTAAACGTTTAAGCAGTAGTAACAAAAAGCTACTGCTTTAGTTTGACAAAGAGACTTAAGCGTTTAAGTGGTAGGAAGGAGAAAATAAGAATGAATGTATTAAAAAAGTTAGGTGCATTGGCGTTAGTTTCCGCAATGACATTATCGAGTTTTCCAATTGCTCAGGTAGAGGCTAAGGAAGATTCAGAAGTTTCAAACACAGCAGGGTATTCAACAGACGTAATTTATCAGATCGTAACAGACCGTTTCTTGGATGGGGACGGTTCTAATAATCCATCAGGAGCGATTTTTGATAAGTATAATCCAAAGAAATATCATGGTGGAGATTGGGCAGGTATTACACAAAAGATTAACGACGGATATTTCAGTAACATGGGTGTTACAGCACTTTGGATTTCTTCACCAGTTGAAAATCTTATGATAATGGATCCAAGTAACGGTTGTGCTTCATATCATGGATATTGGGGTAAGGATTTCTTCCGTACAAACTCTGCTTTCGGATCAATGGAAGATTTTCAGACATTACTTGATACAGCTCATGCAAATGGAATTAAGATTGTTATCGATTTTGCACCTAATCATACTTCTACAGCAGAATATAAGGGCTACACATTCCCAGAAGATGGTGCACTTTATAGAGATGGAGCATTTGTTGGATCATTTTCAAATGATACACAGGGAATCTTCAATCATGAAGAGTGGACAGATTTCTCATCTCTCGAGAACAGCACATACCACAGCATGTATGGTTTAGCTGATTTAAATCAGATGAATTCAACAGTTGATGGTTATCTTAAGGATGCAATCGATAAGTGGCTTGATATGGGCGTTGATGGTATCCGTGTAGATGCTGTTAAGCATATGCCACAGGGATGGCAGACAAACTGGCTCAGTGATATCTATGAAGAGCATGATGTATTTGTATTTGGTGAGTGGTACAACGGTGGTACTGCAAATGATCCAGAGATGACAAATTTTGCTAATAATAGTGGTATGAGTCTTCTTGATTTCCGTTATGCTAATGCAGTTAGAAATGCCATTGGTGAAGAGTCATCTTCAATGCAGGATCTCTATGATGTAATGGTAGCTACAGAAAATGATTACAATGAAGTAAATGATCAGGTTACATTTATTGATAATCATGATATGAGCCGTTTTATGACACTTAGTAATAATAACCAGGCTAGTGTTAATCAGGCATATGTAATGCTTCTTACATCACGTGGTGTACCAACAATCTATTATGGTTCAGAACAGTATCTTACTGGTGGTGCAGATCCTGAAAACAGAGGAGACATGACATCATTTAATACAAACACAACAGCTTATCAGATAATTTCAAAGCTTGCTCCACTTCGTAAGAGCAATGCGGCCCTTGCATATGGTACTAGTATAGAAAAATGGGTTAATGACGATGTATTAATCTATGAGCGTCAGTTTGGTAACGATGTTGTACTTACAGCTGTAAACAGAAATGAAAATGTAAGCTATAATATCACAGGCCTTTATACTGATTTACCAGCAGGCAGCTATTCAGATGAGTTGGATGGTATCTTAAATGGAGAGACTATCACTGTAAATGCTAAGGGTGCTGTATCAAACTTCACACTTAATGGTGGTGAATGCGCAGTATGGACATATACAACAAATGATCAGGATGTTAATATTGGTAATGTTGATCCTGGTATGGGCGTAGCTGGAAATAAGATTTCTATTTCAGGACGTGGTTTCGGAAATACAGAGGGCAGCGTATATTTTGGAGATACAAGTGCTACAGTAGTAGATTGGTCAGATTCTCTTATCGAAGTTCAGATCCCAGAAGTAGCTGGTGGAAAATATACAATCACAGTTAATTCAGCTAACGGCGGTTCAGATACATTTGATGGATTTAAGGTTCTTACAGCTCCTCAGGTAGCTACAAGATTCTACGTTAATAACGCAGAAACAAATTACGGCCAGTCAGTATATATTGTCGGTAATTGTGAAGAACTTGGAAACTGGAACCCAGATAAGGCAGTTGGATATTTATTTAATAGTACAGGAAGTATCGCAACTTACCCAACATGGTTCTTTGATGTCAGCGTTCCAGCAGGTACAACAATTGAGTATAAGTACATCAAGAAAGATAGTGCTGGAAATGTAGTTTGGGAAAGTGGTGCAAACCATGTATATACAACAGTAACAAATGGAACTGGTGTTGTAGTAGATAACTTTAATAATTAATTTTTCTGGCTGTCGCGCATTTGTGCGGCAGCTTTTTTTATGTTCTTTTAATCCTTTTTAATCTTTCTTTAATCTTAGATGAAAGATCCATTAATCTTCGTGATTTATCTTAATACATGTAAACAAGATACACGTTCCTGAGAAAGGGAGAAAGGGATAATAATATGGATAATTTTGAAAAAGTAGAAAGATTAAGAGAAAAGGCAGATGTAACTTATGATGAGGCTAAAAGAGCATTGGAAGCATGTAACTGGGATATGCTTGATGCCTTGATATATCTTGAAACATTAGGTAAGGTAAAAAAATCTTCAGTTACAACTTATCATTCATCAAAGGCTGAGGAAGAAAAGCTTCATGATGTTGAAAAAACAGTAAGGGATGAGGAAAGAAAGGAAAAAGAAGAGATTTGTAAGAAAAAGATAAAGAACGGTTGGGAGAAGTTCATAAGAGTATGTACAGATAATCATTTTGTTGTAAAACATAAGGAAAAGAAAGTTATAGATATTCCTCTTGGAGCAGCGCTTGTAATCTTTGCCTTAGGATGGCATGTATTACTGATCCTTATGCTTATTTCACTTTTCTTTGATTACAAATATAATATTGTAGGAAAGAATGATCTAAAGACTGTTAACAGTGCTATGGATAAAGTTAAAGAAACAGCGGATAGATTAAAGAAGGACTTTGCAGAAAGCACAGAAAAGAGTGAAGAAGAAAATAAAGAAGATAAAGAAGATAAGAAAGAAGAACTCTAAGATGAAGAAAGAAGAGGGGCTGCAAATGATTGCAGCCCCTCTTTTAGTTTACGCATTTCAAAAGATAATTAAGTATTTAATTATTCAACAGTGTAATCAAATGTTGAACCGATAGAACCATTTCCGCTTATTCCAAATTCAATAAACTGGCCCTTTGAAAGAGTTGAATTCCAAGACATTGGAGTGAGTACATAGTAATCGCCTTCTTCAGCAACATTTATGCACCAGTTTGAAGAGATATTTAACTGATCTTTCTTGATCTTTATAGAATAATCAGTCATATCCTTATCTGTGTTATTAGTTAACTTAAAGCTTACTGTATATCCGTCGCCCCAGTTGTTGATAGTATATGTCAGATCCTTGTTATCAGATGTGGAAACCGGCTTCTCATCAGGTAAATGATCAGGAATATTAACCGGGTTTGGAGTTACAACAGGCTCTTCATATGTGATTCTGTCAGTTGAAGCAACCCAGCCGGAAATTGAGATATTTCCTTTCTTTCCGACAAATGTAATAGAGTGTACATCGGAGATACTATCCATTTCTCCTGAGAATAATACATATTCTCCATTTGTGTCTGTGAGGTTGATAGTGCCAAGCTTTTCTCCAGCAGGACCACCGAGTCTTACTTCAAGTTCGCCTTCGCCTTCTGA
>JAFOIV010000115.1 GCA_017420535.1 Eubacterium sp.
AAGCGTGAAGCCAACCACAAGATAAGATATTCCATTCGTTTACGAAGTAAGACCCCTTGAAGACTACGAGGTTGATAGGCACTGAGTGTAAGGGCCGTAAGGCTTTCAGCTGAGGTGTACTAATAGGTCGAGGGCTTATCCTAATAGAGATTAAAGCGTAATGCTTCTTGAAAAGTTTGTAATAAAGGATTAAACTTACTGTATGAGGTTTTGAAAGTACAATAGATTAAGGGAATCCGTAAAGGGTTCCCTTTTTTATTGTCCGAATTTGTTTTTAGATGATAAGATGAGATGGACGCAAAAATATAAAAGATGCAAACGGACGCCAAAATAAATAAGACGCTCAAAGCAATCGCACCAGCGGGCTAAAAATGCCCGCTGGTGCGATTACTCGAGTATCTATATAGTTGAGGACGTCCGTATCATTTCACGTATCGTTTCACAAATCATTCCACATTTTATTGTTTATTACATCCGTATTCTTAGCTCTGTACTTCCTCCCACTTCTCATACAGTTCATTCAGCTTCACATCCAGTTCATCCTTTTCCTTCTGCAGCTCCATTAATAGTGCCACATTCGTTGCGTTCTCTGGCTTGTTCATCTCTTCGTCGATCTCAGAGATCCTTGTTTCTGTTTCTTCAATGTTTTTTTCTACTTTCTTAAGAGCATTTTCTTTCTTACGCTGCTCGGCATAAGAAGCTTTTGACTTAAGATATTCTTCTTTAGAACTTGTATTTTCTTTTGCGTAGTCAGAAGTTGAAACAATGGAAAATCCTTCCTTGGTTGTGGAAGCGTTGTTGTCGGCATTTTCATTGTTCTTGTTCTGAAGATCGTAGAGTTTATCACGGTTTGCTTCGTAGAAATCATAGTTACCTTTGAAGTTAGTAAGAACTTTATTTCTAAGTTCGATGATTCTTGTAGCAGTTTTATTGATAAAGAAACGGTCGTGGCTTACATAGAACACGGTTCCGGTGTAGTTCTTTATTGCGTCTTCAAGAATTTCCTTAGACTGGATATCTAAATGGTTTGTAGGTTCGTCCAAAATAAGGAAATTTGCAGGAGAGAGCATAAGTTTGGCCAGAGAGATTCGGCCTCTTTCACCACCTGATAACTCAGAGATTGGTTTAAATACATCGTCTCCTGTAAAGAGGAATGCAGCAAGGATATTTCTGATCCTTGTGTTATTCATATCTGGAAATGAATCTGACATTTCCTCAAAAATGGTTTTTGACATTGAAAGGTTGTGATGTTCCTGATCGAAATAACCCACCTTAACTCTTGATCCTAACTGGATGTCACCGGAGTCCTTAGGGAGCATGCGGTTGATCATCTTAAGGATGGTAGTCTTACCGGTACCATTTCCGCCGATAAGGGCAACGTGTTCTCCGCGCTTGATATCGATGGAAAGATCTTTAAACAAAGTATTTGTGCCAAAGGATTTTGAGAGACCTGTTACCTTAAGAACATCTTCACCGGATTCAGTGATAGGAGTGAGAGTAAGGCGCATCTCTGCATTTACTTCTGTTGGTTTATCGATTCTTTCAATCTTATCCAGCATTTTTTCGCGGCTTTCAGCGCGGCGGATGGATTTCTCACGGTTGAACTGCTTTAACTTTGAAATGACAGCTTCCTCGTGTTTTATCTCTGCCTGCTGATTCAGATATGCCTTCATTTTGTCGGCTCTGATCTTGGCACGCTGCTGGCTGTAAAATGAATAATTGCCGTTATATACTGTAGATTCACCCTGGTCGATTTCTACGATCTTAGTGCTTACTTTGTCGATGAAATATCTATCGTGACTGACCACAATAACTGCCCCGGAGTAGGAGGAAAGAAATGATTCCAGCCAGGAAATAGAAGACATATCCAGATGGTTTGTTGGCTCGTCTAGGATTATTATCTCTGGTCTTGTAAGAAGAAGACGGCCCAGGGCAATACGCATTTTCTGTCCTCCAGAAAGAGTATTGATATGGCGGTCGTAATCTGATTTAGAGAAACCAAGACCTTTAAGAACACCGGTGATCTCACTTTCGTAAGCATATCCATTTTCGTGGTCGAACTTAGTCTGAAGACGGTTGTAAGTCTCCATAATGGATTCTAATTCTTTACCGGTGGCGTGCTTCATCTTTTCGCAGAGCTCGTTTATCTTTTCACCCATTTCGATGATATATTTTTTAGCTTCAAGCATTTCATTATAAACAGTGTTATCAAAGGAGATGTCCTGATGCTGAGAGAGGTAACCGATATGAGTATCTTTAGCCACTACAATATTTCCGGAGTCTGGAGTGTATTCTCCAAGGATACAGCGAAGAAGAGTAGTTTTACCGGCACCATTTATACCAACGATAGCTGTTTTTTCTTTTTCTTCTATATGAAAATTTATATTTTTAAGAATAGTCTTGTCACCAAATGACTTTGAGACATTCTGACATGCAAGTATCATAGTAATTCTCCTGTTAAAAAATCCTAATAATCATAACAGATACAAGACCTGGGTGCAAGGCGGCCCATATAACAAATATTTAGTATAAAACATGAAATGATTACGTACTTAATGGTTTTCATAGTTTATTATAAGAGAGTATCAACACATATATATTACTTGTAAGGAGATAATTATGGCTTTTAATAAAGATTTTATGTGGGGCGCAGCAACAGCAGCTTATCAGATTGAAGGGGCGGCAGAAACTGATGGAAGAAACCCAAGCATCTGGGATGTTACTTCCAGAAGAAATGGAAGAGTTGCTCATAATGAAAATGGAGATGTGGCAGCCGACCATTACAATAGATATAAAGAAGATGTGAGACTCTTTAAGGAGCTGGGTATAAGATACTATCGCTTTTCTATAAGCTGGAGCAGGATCATTCCTGACGGAGTGGGAGAGATAAATAAGAAGGGCATAGCGTTTTACAACAATCTAATAAATGAGCTTATCTCAAATGGTATTGAGCCGGTTTGTACTTTATTTCACTGGGATCTTCCTTATGATCTTTATCTAAAGGGAGGTTACATGAATGATGATTTTCCAAAGTGGTTTGAAGAATATACCAGAGTATGTATAGAGAATTTTTCAGACAGGATAAGATACTGGATAACATTTAACGAACCTCAGTGTATGTTTGGGCTGGGATATTATTCCGGAATCCATGCACCATTTTTACAGTGTGATCTAAAAACTGTACTTCATGGCATTCACAATATGCTCCTTGCCAATGGAAGAGCAATAGATGTAATAAGAAATGAAGCTAAGTTAGAACCAAAGGTGGGCATGGCTCCAACAGGGCCTTCCTTTATTCCAAAGGATGATTCCAAGGAAGAGATAGAAAAAGCAAGGCAGGCAACATTTGCAATAGATAAGGCTGGTTTATTTGGAACTTCCCTTTATATGGATCCAGTGATCCTGGGCAATTATCCGGAGGATGCCTTTAAAGTATTTGGTGAGGATATGCCGCATGTAAAAGAAGGGGACATGGAGATAATCCATAAGAAGCTGGATTTTTATGCCATGAATATATATTTCTGTCAGGCAGATATTGTGGACTCAAAGAATCCGTTGAAGCCATACGAAAAGAATATGTATGCTACAAATGAATATACCGGTTCTCCCAGAACTCAGATGGGGTGGTCCATTGATCCAAAGGTTCTTTACTGGTCACCTAAGTTTATGTATGAAAGATATAAGCTTCCTATCATCATGTCTGAAAATGGATATTCCGGCACGGATATAATCTCTCTGGATGGTAAGGTTCATGATCCACAAAGAGTTGATTATATCACCAGATATTTAAGAGAGCTTTCAAGGGCTGCAGATGAAGTGCCGGTGATGGGATATTTCTATTGGTCTGCCATGGATAATTTCGAGTGGGCAGAAGGTTATACCCCAAGATTCGGCCTCATTTATGTGGATTATAGGGATCAGAAGAGGATTCTTAAGGACTCAGCTTATTTCTATAAAAATGTTATAGAAACAAATGGAGAAAATCTATAGAAATGAAGGGTCCCAAGACTTGAAACCATCAAACACTTATGGTAATCTTACCTGTAGTGTAAAAATTGATTTAGAAATAATTAGAAAAGAGATTTTCATATGACACCTAGAGATTTAAATGAAATTAAAGCAGCAATCAAATATATGGATTATAAGCCAACAATCCTTTCAAAGTTCTTTAATGTAAAGAGCCTTCTATTTAAGGAGATTGCTGATGATCCTGAATATTATAAGGCAGAGACAATCTTCCCAAATCCACTTAATGATAATAAGATTGTAAAATGTATCAACATTTTAAATGCTAAATATACTAAGGACCTTGTTAAGACAGATCTTACATCAAGTGACAGCCTTGTGCCTTCACCAGTAGCAGAGCTTCTTAAGGGAGTTCAGCTCATTAATGATCACGGGGCAGTTGGAGTTAAGTTTACAACTGAATTTAACGGTGATGTTTATCTTAATATCCCACGTGGAAATGAAGTAGAATTAAAAGACGTTCAGGTTAAAGATGTAACATTTAACGTAATGAATGTATTTAATACATATCTTACAGAAGGTTTCACTCTTGCTTTAAGAGATAAGGAAAACAATATCTGGGTATCTATCGAGCCATCAGCATTAGATGGAATTAAGGGCTCAGGTGAGCTTTATGTATTTGTAAAGATTGGAAATTCTTTCTACAGAGATCTTGCGATCAAATATTTTGATCCAGAAGAAATACTGAATATTTATAGAGGTTAGGTCATTGTCTAGAGATAGGATTAAGAACCTGCTTGGAATCACTGCAATGGTGGCTGCTGCGGCATCTATCATTGCAGTTTCTTATATTACAGGTCAGACAAAAAGAGAATATAAAAGTTATGACTTTGCCATGGGAACAGCGATTTCGGCGGATATCTATACTGAGGGAATGGATGAGGCAAAAGAAAAGACATTTAATGACAGGTTATTTCAGAAAATAAAAAAGCTTGATACAAAGGTCATTTCCTGGAGGACTGCTGATTCTGAAGTTTATAAGATAAATAATAGAAAGAAGGGTTATAATGATATTCCTGTTTCTAATGACTTAAAGGTATTAACTGAAATTTCCTTAGATATTGGAAAGAATACTGATGGAGCCCTAGATCTTACACTTCGTCCGGTGCTTAATGTCTGGGGAATTGAAGATTCAGAAAATGGGGCTGACTTTAAGGTACCTGATAAAACGTCTTTAGATGAAGCCAGAAAAAAATGTGGCTATGAAAAGATTAGGATAGAAAATGACAGGATACAGCTTCCTGATGATATGATCCTTGATTTTGGTGCCACCGGCAAGGGTTATGCCTTAGATAAGGCAAGGCTTTTTCTTAAGCAGGAAAATAAAGTTAAGGGTGCTGTCATTTCAGTAGGTGGAAGCATCATGACTTATGGAGCAAGGCCGGATGGAGAAAAATTTGTCATAGGAATAAGAGATCCTGAAGGAGCTGAAGGGGATGTAATGGGAGTACTTAATGTAGGGGAAGCATTTATCTCAACTTCAGGCAGTTATGAAAAATATATAGAAAAAGATGGAAAGAGATATCATCATATAATCGATAGAGAAACTCTTTATCCTGCTGAGTCAGGGCTTAAGTCGGTAACAGTGATAGCACCTGACGGAGCTCTTTCTGACGGATTATCTACAGCCCTTTTTATATTAGGAGTTGATAGATCCCTTCCAATATTAAAGAAATATAATTCAGAAGCTATATTTATAACAGAAGATAATACAGTAATAGTTACAGATGGCATCAAGGATGATTTTAAGATCACTGCCGAAGGATACAAAATGGGAGCAAGATGACAGAACGAAGAGATAGTAGTAAGGACAGACAAAAACTTAAAAAAGCAGATATCATTTTACTTATAGGAATCTTACTTCTTGGAATTGCCATGATCTTTATCATCCAGCTGTTTAAGAAACCAGGGAAAAAAGTTGTGGTGGAAATAGACGGTAAAGAGGTAGAGTCATTTTACTTAAATGAAGCAAAGGACGGACTTGAAAAGACTTACAAGTCTTATGATGGCAAGGGCGAAAATACCATACTGATAAAAGATAATAAGGTAAAGGTGATAAGTGCTGACTGTCCTGATAAGATATGCGTGAAACATAAGGAAATAGATAGTGTTGGAGAGTCAATAATCTGTCTTCCCCACAGGTTTGTAGTGGAGGTAAAAGATGAGTAAGAATAAGAGGATTGCATACCGGGGAGTATTTATTGCCCTGGGTCTTGTATTATCTTATATTGAAACCTTTGTACCCCTTACAGCCATAGCGCCGGGGATTAAGATAGGCCTGGCAAATATCGTTACAGTATATGCTCTTTATAAGATGGGAACAAAGGATGCTATATTTATAAGCCTTGGCAGGATAATCCTTTCAGCAGTTTTGTTTGGAGGATTTGTAATGGCTATATATAGTCTTGCAGGAGCTTTTTTTTCCATGACGGTGATGCTGATATTAAAGAAAATCCCGTTTTTTTCAATATTGGGAGTAAGTATTGCCGCCGGGGTTATGCATAACTTTGGGCAGGTGTTTGTGGCAGCTTTCGTTCTTAGGAATAAAAGTGTCATGTATTATCTGGGAATCCTTATAGTATCCGGATGCATTGCTGGAACAGTGGTAGGGATCATTTCTGCAAGGATGATAAACAGAATAGAGTTAGAGTAAAAAAATCGCTTTTTAGCGATTTTTTTTATATTGGAATTGTACTATTTCTGTATTTAGAGTAAAATACAAGAGGATGTTTTTTATCGGATTTCCATAGCATATATTGTGTATTGGATGGTGATAAGATACATATCAAGTTAACATAATCTATAAAGGGGAAGAAATCATGGCACGTTTTTCGTTTATGGGTGGAATACATCCAAATGACGGTAAAAAACTGACTATGGATAAGGAAGTAACAGAATATTTCCCTAAGGGGGAAATGGTATATCCTCTTAATCAGCATATCGGAGCACCAGCTAAACCTGTGGTAAAAAAGGGCGACAGAGTAGTTGCAGGACAGCTTATTGCTGAAGCAGGAGGATTTGTTTCTGCCAATATCCATTCAGCAGCATCAGGAATTGTAAAGTCTATTGAACAGCGTCTCACTCCTGCAGGAGGAAAATGTGAGTCTATAGTAATAGAAAATGATCAGGAGTTTGAAGAAATTGATTTTTCAAAGAAGATCAGAGACTTAGAGACTCTTTACCGAGAAGATGTAATAGACATAATAAAAGATGCTGGAATAGTTGGAATGGGTGGAGCAGGATTTCCTACTCATGTTAAGCTTTCACCTAAAAATGAAGCAGATATAGATACTATAATCGTAAATGGCGCAGAGTGTGAGCCATATCTTACATCAGATTATAGAAGAATGATAGAAGAGCCAGAGAAGATAATCGTTGGCTTAAAGATAATAATCAATCTCTTTGATCATGCTACAGGTATCATTGCTATTGAAGATAACAAGCCTGAAGCTTATAAGAAATTAAAAGAACTTACAAAAGATGAGGAAGAGATAGAAGTTATCAAACTTAAGACTAAATATCCACAGGGAGCAGAAAGACAGCTTATCTATGCCTCAACAGGAAGATATGTTAATTCCAAGATGCTTCCGGCGGATGCAGGATGTATTGTTCAGAACGTTGATACGGTAATATCCATTTACGAAGCTATAATCGAGGGACGACCACTTATTTCAAGAGTTGTGACGATAACTGGTGACTGTATCAAAGAACCTCAGAATTTCATTGTACGACTTGGAACTAATATAAAAGAATTGGTGGATGCTGCAGGTGGATTTTCAAAGGATCCTGCCAAGATCATATGTGGTGGACCTATGATGGGAAGAGCCATGTATTCTCTTGACGCACCGGTAACTAAAGGAACCTCAGCTATTCTTTGCTTAAGCCATGATGCTGTGGCAGAATCAGAACCTTCAAACTGCATAAAATGTGGCAAATGCGTAAGCGTCTGTCCAGGAAGAGTTAATCCTAGTCTTTTAGCAGATCTTGCTGAAGTAAGAGACGTGGAAAGTTTCCTGAAAAATGATGGAATGGAATGCTGCGAATGTGGCTGCTGCTCATTTGTATGCCCTGCCAAGAGACATCTCACACAGACTATTGCAGGAACAAGGAAAAATGTACTTGCGAAGAGAAAGAGAGGTTAAGCGAAATGGCAGAAGAATTAAGACAGGAAAAAACAGTTGTTTCAGCTTCACCTCATATCAGAGCGAAGAATACAACAACAAGCATAATGGGAGATGTTATCATCGCCCTTATACCAGCAGGTATTGTTGGTATATATAACTCAGGACTCAGCGCATTTTTACTGATCCTTACTTGCGTAGTTTCATCAATGTTCTTTGAATATCTTTCAGAAAAGATCATGCATAGAAAACTTACAGTAAGAGATCTTAGTGCAGCCCTTACAGGACTTTTACTTGCATTAAACCTTCCATCAGGTTTTCCACTTTGGATGGCAGTAGTTGGTTCAGCCTTTGCCATCATAGTTGTAAAGCAGATGTTCGGAGGAATCGGACAGAACTTCATGAATCCGGCCCTTGCAGCAAGATGCTTCCTTATGATGAGTTTTGCCAAGAGAATGACTCAGTTCACCTATGATGGAGTAACAACTGCAACACCACTGGCAGTAATAAAATCAGGCGGCAAGGTAAATGTACTTTCAATGTTCCTTGGAAATGAAGCCGGAACCATTGGTGAGACATCAGTTGTAGCACTTCTTATCGGTGCCCTTTATCTTGTAGCAAGAAAGGTAATCGATTTAAGAATTCCTGTATTTTACATTGGTTCATTTGTGATCTTTGTAATGTTATATAAGTTATCAGCGGGAGCTCCTGTTCTCGATGTGGCTAAATATACTGTAAAGCAGATATGTGGTGGTGGACTTATCCTTGGTGCATTTTTCATGGCAACGGATTATACCACTTCACCTATAAATAAAAACGGAAGAATAATATATGGAATCCTTCTTGGATTTATGACATTTATATTCAGAATGTTTGGAAGTTCAGCAGAAGGTGTATCATATGCCATTATCATTTCAAACCTTTTAGTTCCTTTAATCGAAATGGCTACAAAACCAAAGGCATTTGGTGCCGGCTATGAGAATAAGTCCTTAAAGGAAAACAGAGGATTTAAAAAGGGTGAAGATGAAGCAGAGGATAAGAAAGAAAAGTCTATCAGAGTTGTATTTGCAATCTGCCTTATTGGACTTGTTTCAGGACTTGCACTTGGACTTATCCATGATATAACTAAAAAACCTATAGAAGACACAGCAACAAAGAAGGAACAGGCTTCATATAAAGCCGTATTTGATGCAGCTTCATCTTATGAAGAAAATGCAGCAGTTTTAGATGGTATCAATAAGATCCTTGATGAAAATGGATATACTGATGCAGATATTGATAAAGTATTATCTGCTAAAGATGATAATAATAATGAGATAGGTATTATCCTTATCATCACAACTCATAAGGGTTATGCAGGAGATATCCAGATGGCTGTGGGAATAAATAAGGATTGCCAGGTTACAGGTATTTCAATGCTTTCAATTGGAGAGACACCTAACCTTGGTATGGAAGCAAGAGATAATCCAGATTTCACAGCCCAATATGTAGGAAAAGACGTAGATAAATTTACAGTTACAAAGAATGGCGCTACTACTGATTCAGAGATAAATGCAATATCAGGTGCTACTATCACTTCAAATGCAGTAACAGGCGCAGTTAATACATCGCTTTTTGCGGCTTCAAAATTATACGAAGGAGGTATTAACTAATGAATAAATGTACTGAACGACTTTATAACGGAATAGTTAAAGAAAATCCTACCTTTGTACAGATGCTGGGAATGTGCCCAACTCTGGCTGTAACTTCAACAGCAATGAATGGTCTTGGTATGGGACTTGCAACAACTGCAGTTCTTACCATGAGTAACATCATGATATCAGCCTTAAGAAAGGTTATACCAGATAAGGTAAGAATACCTGCCTTCATCACCATCATTGCTTCATTTGTAACAATAATAAGCTTTTTAATGCAGGCTTATACACCAGATCTTTATGAAAGTCTGGGAGTTTATATAGCGCTTATAGTTGTTAACTGTATCATCCTTGGACGTGCAGAAAGCTATGCTTCAAAGAATCCAGTTATCCCATCTCTTTTCGATGGCCTGGGTATGGGTCTTGGATTTACAGTAGGACTTACAGCTATCGGTGTAATAAGAGAATTCCTTGGAGCCGGTGCAATCTTTGGCATCAGCATCACAAAGGAACTCTTTGATCCAATCGCAATCTTCTCATTTAATCCCGGAGCATTCTTTGTACTTGCCTTTATCATTGCAGGAATCAACGCACATGAGATAAGAAAGTCAAAGAAAACTGGTGAAAAGCCTAAGTTAAGAAGAATCGACGGATGCTCAGATTGTACAAATGTAACCTGCCAGGGAAAAGATGTTCCTGGGGAAGCAGTTGTTACAGAGGAGATGCTTGAAACAACCAGGAAGAATCTTCTTAATTCACAAGCTGCAAAGCCGGAACAGGAAAAGAAAGAGCAGCCAGTAAAACCACAGGCAGAAAAGAAAGAGCAACTTTCAGAAGAAGATGAGGATCAGGAAACAGAAGTTCTTGCCTCAACTTTAGAAGAAAAAGAGCAGAAAAAAACAAAGAAAGAACCTGAAGTAAAAAAGGAAAACAAACCTAAGACAAAGAAGAATAATAAAAGGAAGGGGGATAAATAAGCATGAATATTTTATTATTTGCCTTATCGGCAGCGCTTGTTAACAATGTTGTACTGGTTCAGTTCCAGGGACTTTGTCCTTTCCTTGGAGTATCCAAGAATGTAAAAACTGCAGCAGGAATGGGAGGAGCGGTAATATTTGTTATGACCCTTGCCCAGACAGCTACCAGCCTTCTTTATTATCATATTCTTGTGCCACTTCATATAGAATATCTCAATACCATAGCATTCATCCTGGTAATTGCAGGACTTGTTCAGTTTGTTGAGATGTTCCTTAAAAAGAAAGTAAAGTCTCTTTACAGCGCATTGGGAGTTTATCTTCCTCTTATCACTACAAACTGCGCAGTACTTGGTATTGCTATAAGCAGCGTTCAGGCAGGCTATTCAGTTGGAAAATGTATCCTTAACGGATTTTTCTCAGCTGTGGGTTTTGCGGTAGCACTTATAATCTTTGCAAGTATAAGAGAAAAAACTGAGAGAAATGACATTCCTAAGGCACTATCCGGCGGACCTATAGTTCTTATTGCTGCAGGTCTTATGGCTCTTGCCTTCAGCGGATTTTCAGGCCTTATGTAATGTAAAGGAGAATTAATATGGATACTAGAGCAATAATTCTTGCAACTTTAGTTATTATGCTGCTTGCCATCCTTGTAGGTATTCTTCTTAGCAAGGCTGCAATAATCTTTAAAGTTGAAGTAGATGAAAAAGAAATAGCTATCCGCGAATGTCTTCCAGGCAACAACTGTGGTGCCTGTGGATATCCAGGATGTGACGGTATGGCAAAGGCCATCAGTGAAGGAAAAGCACCTGTTAACGGCTGTCCTGTTGGAGGGGACGTAGTAGCAAAAAAGATTTCAGAGATCACAGGGGACTCAGCCAAGGCAACTGAGAAAATGGTAGCTATGGTAAAATGTAAAGGTGATTGTGAAAAAGCAATAGATGTTTATAACTATGTGGGACCTAAGAGCTGTATAATAGCAGCCAACACACCAAATGGCGGTCCTAAGGGATGTACTTTTGGATGTCTTGGCTTTGGTGAATGTAAAGCAGTATGTGAGTTCGGCGCCATTTCAATAAAGGATGGAATTGCAGTGATCGATCCTGAGAAATGCAGAGGATGTAACAAATGCGTTGAAATATGCCCAAGAAATATCATTTCCATGGTGCCATACTCAAAGAAACATCACATAATGTGTAACTCAAAAGACAAGGGACTTGATGTTAAAAAGAACTGTTCAGCAGGTTGTCTTTCCTGCGGACTTTGCGTAAGAAGCTGTCCTAAGGAAGCAATTGAGATGAAAGGTAATCTGCCGGTTATTGATTATTCAAAATGCGTTAATTGCGGACTTTGCGAGAAGAAATGTCCGGCAAAGACAATATCTTAGTTACAAAGACAATATCAAAGTCATAAAGACAAAGACAATATCAAAGTGTAGAGAGAGTAGGAGAAGATATTTATGAAATGCCCATATTGTGGAGATGATAATACAAGAGTTATAGATTCAAGACCATCGGATGACAACAGTTCCATCAGAAGAAGAAGACAGTGCGATGCCTGTGGTAAGAGATTTACCACCTATGAAAAGGTTGAATCAGCGCCACTTATGGTAATAAAGAAAGATAAGACTAGAGAGATCTTTGATAGAGCTAAGATCGAACAAGGACTTATCCGTTCATGCCATAAGAGACCGGTTTCTATGGAAAAGATTGAAAAATGTGTTGATGATATCGAAGCAGCTGTATTCAATCTTGGTTTTAGAGAAGTTGAAAGTTCAATAATCGGTGAGATCGTAATGGATAAGATCAAAGATCTTGATGCTGTAGCTTATGTAAGATTTGCATCCGTATATCGTGAATTCAAGGATGTAAATACATTTATGGACGAATTAAAGAAGATCTTAAAATAGCATTGAATCAGATTTTTGATTAGCATTTGCTCAGATCTTAGAATAGCATTTGAAAAGGGAGATAACCTTCTTGAGTGAAAAAATAATAAAACTTCTTGAATCAGGTGAATCAGAAGTGATAGTAAAAAAATCCCGATTCATCGGTATCACCTATCCTGTAAATACACCTGAAGAAGCAGCTGATTTTGTAAACAGTATAAAGAAAAAATACTATGACGCAAGACATAACTGTTATGCTTACGTCATAGGAGATAACCGGGACCAGATCAAGTTTTCTGATGACGGAGAGCCGGGAGGCACAGCCGGAAAACCAATGCTGGATGTGCTTCTTGGCAGCGGTATCACCAATATTGCAGTAGTAGTTACCAGATATTTTGGCGGCACCCTCCTTGGCACAGGCGGTCTCGTAAGAGCCTACAGCGATGCCGCAAAAGAGGCTGTCCAGGCAAGTAAGACATACACTGTTGAAAGAAAGATCAGATATAAAATCGAGACAGATTATACATCATTTCAAGGTCTCGAAAGATTATTTAAATCAAAAGA
>JAFOIV010000116.1 GCA_017420535.1 Eubacterium sp.
CGCGCTGCTCTGCTGCGGCTACTCGCGGACCGCCGTCATGATCTGCATGAGGTTCAACAATGTCGTCACCATCTCGAACAAGAAGAAAAAGATAGCCAGGAAGATGGGCATCACCTCGCTTGACGACTTCATACGACCATACCAGGAGGAATATCAAAAATCACTCAAATAAAAATCTTATTGCAATTGTATTTACCCACGCCTGAACAAGTTTAAAACATTAAACCTGCACTATTTTCTCTCCCCATAAAACAACCACTATCACGTCATCATCTTTTCAATCCTAGTCAATTGAAATACAACTAGTTACAGATACTAATGGCTGAGAGAAAAATATATAAAGATGGACGCGAATATAATTAAAACAATATAGCGAGGAAGGTTGAATGAACATTCTCTAGCTCAGGCTCCATTCAACACACACTTTAAACAATTATAGTTACACTTTGCTACATAAGGCGACAGAATCGCTACACCTCTTTATAGCAATATGATATCGTAATCAATTGTGTTTCAGAACCGCTACACATAGATACAATTTTCTCGCGACAAGCCATGAGTTTTAAAACATAAAAAACCATATAGGCACCAAGTCAGACTTTTTAATCCTAACTATCTCTCGAATGCCCAATGATATTCATCTCGTTTTGATATTCGCATCAAACAATCCTTATAGGTAGACATTTCCACAATTGAAATATATGTCACTGTAGATCTATTCCCGCCATACATCTTTAATCTACTTAGGATAACCCAAGTTCGGTGTAATTAATTGATGGAAAAGGTCTTTTGATAGAGACTAAATCTACATTTTCAAATCAGATTAGTCCAAAAGATTACATTTCCCTTGTCTATTTCAAGAATTAGAGCTATCTTTGTAACTCATTAATATAAAAATGGCATTTTTATGGATAAGGATATCGATATATTTTTAGGCAAAAAGGCTAGAGAATTCCTCGATGCCCTTTTAAATTCAATAGAAGCTGGATTCACACAGGTCTTTGAACGCCATCGTTTAAGCAAAACGGTCTTTGTTAAAAACTTCTTCAGTTATTCTTGTGCATTCGAGTTTTGCAGTTTTTACCCACGCATGGTAAATATTTATGAATCAAGATATACGGTTTTAATATAAACACATCGTTTTTTAAGTTTGAGAAACCAAGGATCTGAACTAATAGTATTTTGCCATAGTTTCAAGAGTCTTAAAAAATCATTTATATATTTTTAAATATATGAAATTCCTTATTTTATCAGACATTCATTTCATTGCTGCTCCTGAAGAGCAAGATCCTAACGCTAAGATGCGTAGAGCTTTTTTGAAAGATTTGGAGGATTATGTTACAGAAAAAGGAGGCTTTGACTATATCCTGATTAGTGGTGATGTTGCTAATACGGGCGCAAAAGACGAATTTGATATTGCTTTCAAATTAATTAAAAGAATCTGCGATATCGTTAAATGCACTACTGATTGTGTTTATGTGGTACCTGGCAATCATGACAAGAATTTCGTATCTCATAATCCCGAATTACGACATCTGATTAATGCAGGGCTTTCATGTGAATCAGCAAATCCTGATGAGAAATTTACTCAATTACTTTATAAAGACTTCAATAGTTTCAAACTGCTTTATCGTCCTTTCACGGACTACCATGATTTTGCCTTTAGCTTTGATAGCGCAGAACCAATGATGCAGAAGATTGTTGTTCATCCAAATGAAACAAATTTTGATATAACAACAGATAAATTATATTTGAAATCACCGTTAAAGGATCTGGGGAATTATCATGTTTATTTATTTTGCTTAAATACATCGCTCATTTCTGATTGGGATGATTTAAAAGATAATGGCAATGGGCACAAACAGTTCCTCCCATCATTAAGTTATAACGCTATTGCGGATACAGAAGGATGCATCAATATTGTAATGATGCACCATCCTTTGACATACTTGGTTGACAACGATGAGATTGAAGCCACATTAGATCAGAATTTCCAATTGCAGATTTATGGGCATCTCCATCGTTCCGCTTCTTCTGCTCACAATGCTGTGCGAATTGAGTCAGGAGCACTTCAACCACCATCAGCAGAGGGAAGTAATGATTATTTCAGCATATATAATATTTTAGAATTGAATGTTATGCCAAAAGATGACAAATCCGACGAGCTTCATGTTGCACTCAGAGTACAGAAATACAACGAGGAAGATGATAAGTTTGAGGAAGATGCAGAAAGCTGCAATACGTATATTGTTGACTTGAAAAAACATGTCAATAGGTGGAAACAGGAGTCTCCTGCACCAAAGGTGATTTTACCAGAAGGAATAACATTGCGTCAGATTAGAGTAAAATTCTTGCAGAGCAAGAATCGCAAAGCTTTAATTGGTGCCGATTTTGATGAAAATGAAACGATAAATGAAAATAGCATACGCTTCTTAAATAAGATGGAGGATGAAGGTCGCCTTATTGAGTTGTGGAATAACATGAAATAATTTTATGGAACGAAAATTAGCTATAATATTAGATGGAGCTGTAGCAATTCCATATGACAACGAGTTGTTGACACAACTTGTCACTATATGCCGTTCTTATAAAGAAAACGATTTGTTCGTTAAGATAGATGAATGTTCTTTATCATTTATCACGGGTATTGTTTCTGAAGATTTTTCTGATTATGTCGCTAATACTTTAAAAGATAATGATTCAGAATTAACAACCCTTCCAACCAATGTCATAGCACGTCTATCTCTGTTCTCTGTCTATCTTACAGTTCTTGAAGAAAGCGATGATTTGAAGCAGCATCTCTATGCAACAATGTTCATGAATGCAATGATTTTGGCTAAAGGACGTTGGAATGAGCTGTCTAATGAAGTGGTAATTAGGGAAATATATAAATTCCATATTACAAACTATTTGTCAGAGCATGACACAACCGGAGAGGTGCTTTCCACATCTATTATCAGTATCATTGCTAAATTTCGCACAGGCAACGACGAAAACAAGCTTAATAAACTGCAAATCAAAGACTTACAAACAATTGCGAAAGATGCAGCTTACTATAGATGTGACGAACTATTGAAAAATCAGGAATTACTCAATATCTCAAATCCTTTTGTCAGAGTGTATAGCATCATAACAAGACTAGTAGATAGTTATCAATATTTATATTATAATTATGATGCAGAAGCTTATATCATCCAAAGTGCTAATGGCGAGAAAAAAAATAAAATGCTATCTAATATATTGAAAGATATCGAGCCATTATCAAGAGACATCAATACTGGCACATCAGTAC
The DNA here is from genome assembly GCA_017420535.1 of Eubacterium sp. Taxonomy (GTDB): domain Bacteria; phylum Bacillota; class Clostridia; order Lachnospirales; family Lachnospiraceae; genus Eubacterium_Q. The sequence continues at coordinate 3,293 of JAFOIV010000116.1, forward strand.
TTTTGAGATTGATAAATAAAGAACAAGTTAAAAATTCAGATTTCCTTTTACAGAGGAAGCTAAATGTTATTGAGTTTGGCATATATCTTTATTATGAACTGCTTACTGAACAAATGATTGAAAAATTAGAAGAATAATGGACGACAAGATAGAACTTATTACAGGTGTAAATCCAGCTGAAGTGCCTGCTGTAAAGCCAGCAGAAAGAGCTGATAATATTGGTCAATTCATAGGAGAAGCTATGAGTGACGACCAGAAGATCAATGCCTTGATGTCATCAAGCAAACCAGAGATTACCGTTCTTGTGGGATTTGTTGGCTATGGTAAAACATCATTTGTTTCTTCATTTTACCAGACTCTACTTCAAAAAGAAGATATTGCAGGATATGCTTTCTATGATTCTGAGACCTTGGTAGGGTTAGAACGAAGATCTTTCCTTCGTAGATTGAATGACCGCAATATTGAAATAGCCCCAGAAACCAAGCGTACTGTTCTTGGCGAACCTTATTTGCTTACATTTCATCTCAGTCATCCACAGTATGGAGATAAGCTTGTTGTCATTTCCGATCATTCTGGTGAGGATTATGCGGACTATGCTGCAAAAAAGGGTAAAATTGCAGATGATATCTTAATCAAGAATGCTGATAGAATCATGTTCTTTGTTGATTCTGAAAAGCTTTGCAATGAACAACGGCTTTCGCTAACCACTCAATACCAGCAGCTCCTCAGGAATATGAAGGAAAACGGCTTGTTTGTTCGTAAAACCAAATTGCAATTGGTGTTCAATAAGATTGATAAGGTTAATGATGAAAACAAATTTGGAAAAGAAAAGGAGAAGCTGATTACAAATTTTGAGGATATCATTAATCTTAAGATTGGTCAAACCTTTGAAATTCGTGCAAATAGTTTGAAAAACAACAACAAGCTTATAAGTCTTTTCGAAGATATTATACTGCATACGGTTGAAGAAACCTCGAACCAGCCTCAGGCATCAAGTCTTGACTGGGTTAATGAAATGATTAATAAAAAGAAATAACTATGAAGTGTTTAATAGCAGGCATGCCAAGTACTGGTAAAACCACATTTATCGGAGCTCTGTCTTATCTACTGAGTAATCCTGTTGAGGGCCAAGCTCTTTCATTTGCTGAAATCCCTGCAGACTTTTCTTATCTCAATAGACTCCAGCAACCATGGCTAAGCATCAAGGAAGTTGATAGAACGCAAATTGGCGGAGCCACAAACATTGAGCTAAGCCTTAAGCGCAATACCGATGGAAATGTCATTTCTGTATCCCTTCCCGATATAGCCGGAGAGAATTTTCAGGCTATTGTCCAAAAACAGTCTCAACTTATTAAAGACTGGGATAGCGAACCAGACTCATTGATGCTGTTTATAAAGGACCTTAATTCATCTGTTTTTGCTGATCAATTTCAAAATGATGATACAATAAAGGACACAAAACTACCATCATTTGATATGAAGGACATTTCAAATGAAGTACAGAATGTTCTAATCTTGAAAGAACTACACAACCTCTTTCCTTGGAAGAAACTCGCTATTTGTTTCACAGCGTGGGATGTGTATCAGAATGATTATTCCAATCCGCGTAAGTATCTTAAGCAGAATTCAAGATTCATGAACAATTTTATCAAGAGGTATTTTCCTGATGCAAAATTGTTTGGTATTAGTGCTCAAGGAGATATTTATTCTACTGAAAATGTGGAATCACTTATCGAGAAAACCGAAAACGGGCAACGTTCATTCGTTGTTACTGAAGATGGCATTAAGTCATATGACTTGACACTTCCTTTGAGTTCACTGATTTAACTTGATAATATGATCATTCATCAGGCACTACACGGCTATAACCAAGGGCACACTCTTTTGGCTTCGTCATTAACACTACCAAGTATTGATGACGACTTGTTAAAAGTGATGAGCGATTGGACAGAGTATAGTGGTGATGCGAATGGTGATAGTTCTTATATTATGGGCTATCCCCTCCCCGATGGCAAATATTATGCTATTGCTAAGAGTTGGTATGCCAATGAGATGCCTCGCCCTGGGTGTGTGTGGACGCACACATTCCTTGTTGATTTGGAAAATTTGGAAACTAATTTTGATTTCCGTCAACTGTTACCTCTCTTTCAACGACCTAATAATGACAGCCATCACAACTATAATTATGCATTTGAACTATCTGGTGATCAATCTCATATGGATGCGGGCTTTCTTGCAAGCAATCAGATCTCCCAGGTGCAAATAATGTATATACTTGTTCAACTTCTACAATCATCCAGATGTTTTGCTATAGAGCGCTCATCCGATTTCTATCAGAATCTATGTTTGTGCCTTGTACAGTATCTTCCTGTAGGCATCTTAGCAAGAGTAGCTTTTTGCTCAGGTTCAGCATCAGGACGTCATTTCCCAAGAGTTAAATCCTCATTACAGTTTGCGAATCACAATTCAGTTCCTTTATTAACTGCGAATGATGTAGGAGGATTAGAGACATCCAATTTCAATGAAGGAATAAGATCACTGGGCCATGCAATTCTGAATAATGACAAAGGTATGCCAAAGTTCTTGCGATTATTCTCTGGAGATATTGGCAGTAGTATTTCTAAATTATGTTCCGTAGCTTACTTATCAGAATGTTTGGATAAGGCTATGTCTGCGGATTCGTCTGCCTTACGCTACAAGGACATATTGTCAATTATAGCAGAGTCATTTCCTAGTGGTGAGGGATTGAACGTAAAAAAATCTTTCATGAGCGAACGCGTGTCTAGGGTGTTCGACAGCGAGGAAAATATACTTCTTGACATTGCCACATTTAAAGCATCACAATCTCTTGATTATAGTCTCAACGAATTTGAACAACGCGTAATTAGACATGCCCATGAAGATAAGGACTCATACATTCGTCTCTTATCAAATTTGTTGCAAAAAGATTATTTCAATCAGTATGGCAAAAGAACCTTAGAAAATTCATACAAGTTTCTTCAATTGGATGATTTGGTTAAAATATCATCACAGGATTGGCCAACTTACATATCATTGGTGACTTTATGCCCTCAATTACTATCTGTATCTATATGGGTTGATTTTCCAGAGGACAAGTTCTTATCAACATATGAGATCTTCCAGAAGAACAGTAATATTTATTTCGATAAGTGGGATAAGTTATTCTTAGTAGTATTGTATAAGCATTATCATATTGATGAAACGATGAAGGATCGTTTCATTTCTGTTGTACCTGATCTGGTATATCTTGTTATGGAATATCTTAGTGCTAGTGTTCAATATATCTTGGATAATAGCTTACGTGTTTATTGTTTTACTCATTTTGATCAGATTGCAGATTGGATGAATGGACACGTTTCATTAAATAAAGTTGTTGTTGAATTTATTATGACGAATGTCTCTCCAAATTCTATAGACGTAAAACAAAGCTCAAGTTCTGCTTGGAAAGCATTTGCAAATAGTTCTTATGACGGTCCTGATAAGTACTATACATTCCTTTTCTTGCTATCATATAATTGGAATGATGCAAATGCCTTAGCTTATCTAAAAAAGGCATTCTACCCAATATATCAATTGGCAGCTAAAAGTGCTCTCAGTTGGAGCAGTTGGGATAAAATAAGGTCGTATACAGGCAGTGTTTTGCCATGGCAAGAATGGGATAAATGTAAGAAACTCAGAAAAGGAGTTGTTGAACGATTAAAGGCACTAAAAGTATCAAAGAATTATATTGAGTCTTTTACTCCTGATCAGCAGTTGAATAAAACTTTGATAGATTTATTATAAAAATTGTAATATGATTCATCCATCACATTTTTTCGAACCAGTTGAAGGTTTTATCAGAACTCATCCTGGCGTATGTCAGGTCGCAGTTCTCAATCAGCTAGCGCTTAATGCCGGTTGCCCTACTGAAGATGTTGATTCTATAGTCAATGGAGTTCTTTCTGATCTGCTGCAGATTAGCATCGCTCCTCAAAATAAGAATTTATCCGTAATTAATCCAATTGGTTTGCAGGAGCCTGATACAAGAATTAATCCAACAATTGATGAACTTGTGGAGATTTTAATAAAACAGTTTGAGGGCATTACAAAAGAACGGGCTTCAAAGTTAATTGATTTTTTAATCAATAAAGGAGTGTTTGAATGTGACCCGACATCGGGCATGCTTTTCTTAAAAACAAGATTGAGAAATAGATTGCCCATTTCTTTATCTTAAGCAAACAGCAAACAGCCCTCTTTTCTATATGAAGTTCTTGGAGATTGATATACCTCAGACAGATAATTGGTAAAAGGAATGCATCCTGAACGCCTGCACGGACATCCTTTCCGCCACAGTGAAGGACATCCTGGAAGACGAAGTAGACTCTATGCAATAGAAATTGCAGTTGCCAGTTGAATTCGCGCACCGTTAAACTAAGTCAAAAGTGTTAAATGTGAAGGCTTTGAAAGTTGTACTGCAAAAACTCTACCATATTTGTA
>JAFOIV010000016.1 GCA_017420535.1 Eubacterium sp.
GATTCTTTCAGGCAAGCTCTATTCCGTTCTTCATGATCTGGACTACCAAGCGCAGAAACGCTATGAACTGATCCTATGCCAGATGAAAACTGCTGAAGGAATCACAGAATCCCTCAAAGCAAAAAACCAGCTGGAATGGGTAGGGAAAATCACAACTTCCTGATTTGCTGCAAAATCCAAACTTAAAAGAAATCCAAACTTTTGGAGAGGAATCGTAGAATAAACGAGAGGTTTCTGTCCAAGAAGTTTGGATTTCTTTTGCTTCTCACTTCGAATATCATTACACTGGAGGTGAGGAACATGCAATTGTTACAAACTGAAAGAACATACGACGAATTAATTCAGCATATGCGGGAAAACGGTTACAGCGAAAGTTATCTTGATCAAATTGAGAAAGAGATTTGTTGGATTGAAAAGAATCAAAAGACACATCATTTTGCTTCCTACGAAGAAGCTTGTTTGGCGCGTTGTCAGCTGACGGAATCAAACGACATGAAAGAGAAATACCGTGCTATTTACGGACTGTTCACCAGATATGCTGCCATTGGATGTACATGGGACGGACATAGAGATCCATTATTTCATTGTAGAACATATCTGACTCTTTCTCCCTACTACAAGACAATTCTGGACATCTATGAGCAAGAGAGTATCAAGAATGGCTTGAAAGCAGGGACATACAAAGCAAGTATATCTGCTTGTAGTGGCTTGTTTTCACATTTTCAGCAACATAGCATAGAAACACTGGAAGCCGTTAGAGAATCGGACGTTCTGGCATACTTCTGTGACAAAAATGGCAATGTCAGATTGAGCAACAGCACGAAGGTAAACATTGCTTCAGTTTTTAATTCAGAGCTTGGAGCATATACCGCTGCGGCCAGAGTAATCAGCAGCTATTTGCCGAAACTGAAAAGGCATAGAAAGACAATACAGTACCTGACAGAAGATGAAATTGCGTTAATAAAGGATGTGCTTCAGAATGGCAAGCTTAGTTTGCGGGACAAGGCAATAGGTATCCTTTTACTGTTTACAGGAATGAGGGCCAGTGACATTTCCTCCATACAGATGGATAATATTGATTGGGACAAGGAAGAAATATGTCTGTTGCAGCAAAAGACAGGTGTGTTGCTTACACTTCCATTAATGATTCAAGTTGGCAATTCACTATATGAATATATCAGGAATGAAAGGCCCAAATGCAAATCAACTTATGTGTTTTTATCAGAAACCACTCCTGTTAGAAGAATCAGTCCAGGCACCGTAGGTAATGTCGCAGATAAGTTGTATCGCCTATCTGGTATCAGACAGGATTCGAGTGATCAAAAAGGAGCGCACTTGTTCCGGCATAATGTTGCGACGGCGCTAATCAGCAAAAACATTCCTCGACCGGTTATCAGCGCTACACTTGGGCACAATGACCCGGATTCACTTAACCATTATCTGTATGCAGATATAACACACCTGAGAGAATGCTCACTTTCCGTAGAACGGTTTCCCGTTCGGAAAGGAGTATTTGAAATATGAATTCATATCTTTCGGGATTCGCTTCCCAGATAGATGCTTTTGTAGCGTTCAGAAAAGCATCCAATTTGTGGAACGAAGAAAGCTACGGAAAGAACATCCAATACTTTGACCGTTTTTGTGCTAAGAATTATTCTGGCATGCCGCTGACACAAGAAATGATTGACACATGGTGCAGAAAACGTGATACGGAGACAAACACTTCCTGCGATACCAGAATTATGGTAGTTCGCGCATTCGTATCATATCTGCAAGAGAGAAAAATGACAGACGCGGTTCCTCCTCAAAGATTGAAGCCTGACGCAAAAAAATACATTCCACATGCGTTTAGCGAAGATGAATTGCAGAGATTTTTTTCCGAATGTGACTGTGTAGTGTCCAATAGGCCAGAAATGAAATATAGGATGAAAGAAATAGTATGCCCTGCATTTTTTAGACTTCTGTATTCGAGCGGCATAAGGACAACAGAGGCGCGGCTTTTGGAACGAGAAGACATTGATTTAAGTCATGGAGTAATCAATGTCCGACACAGCAAAGGCTATGACCAACACTATATTGCTCTTCATGAGAGCATGACATCGATACTGCTTCAATATGATGCGGCGGCGGAAAAAATCCGTCCGAACCGTTTCTATTTTTTTGAATCGCCCATGGGCAAGTATTATTCCAGGCAATGGGTAACACAGACGTTTAAAGAACTATGGGAAAAAGCAAACGGAACAGGTAGCAATGCTGTTGCTTATGCGCTTCGTCATCACTATGCCGTAACCAATATCAATAGCTGGGATGAAGATATTTTTAGCTTTGGGGAAAGACTCAACTCATTGTCAAAATCCATGGGTCATAAATGCGTGGAATCCACAGTATATTATTATTCCATGGTTCCGTGCCTTGCAGATATTATATTGGATAAAACAGAAGCTGGACTGAATGAGATACTACCGGAGGTGCCATGTGGAAAAGTATAAAGAAGCCGCAATCATTGCAAGATATGTATCGGATTTTCTCTGCAACTATGCACCAACCTTTCTTACAGCAAGCCCCTGTACATTGAAATCATACCGTGACGCACTGAAACTGTATATGGATTTTTTAGAAAAACAAGGAATCAATGCCAGCAATTTGTCAAGGCGATATTTGGAAAAAGTATGGATTGAGAAATGGATTGTCTGGCTGAAAGATGATCGGAAATGTAGTCAGGACACCTGTAATGTGCGGCTGGGATCATTCCGAGCGTTTTTAGAATACTTGGCCGCGCAAAACGTTGAATTCTTATACCTTTATCAAGAATCAAAGCAAATCAGACGTCAAAAATGTATTAAGAAAAAGATTAAAGGATTTACACGTAAAGCAGTATCGGCCATGCTCTCAGCACCGGATCTGACAACGAAAACCGGAAGACGTGATTTGGTTTTCATTGCTCTGCTTTATGCTACAGCCGCAAGGCTTGATGAAATACGCTCCTTGAAGATTTGTCAACTTCATTTGCATGCCGAAAAGCCTTATGTAAACCTTATAGGAAAGGGAGGAAAAATTCGCACGGCTTATTTACTGCCTAAGATAGTTTCATATATAAAAATCTATCTTCGAGATTTTCATGACTCCATACCTGATCCAGATGCCTATCTATTTTATTCCCGTGTCGGTAATAAGAAAGAAAAACTGACAGAAGCAGCATTAGCAAAAAGAATAAAAATCTGTGCTGCTCGGGCTCATGAAATTTGCCCGGATGTACCGCTTGACGCTCATGCACATCAATTCAGGCACGCGAAGGCATCACATTGGTTGGAAGATGGAATGAACGTTGTCCAGGTGAGCTTCCTTCTCGGGCATGCGCAGTTAGAAACAACCATGCGTTACTTGGATATCTCAATCGACGATAAAGCGAAAGCAATAGCAACCTTACAATCGGAAACTGATCCCTGTATTCCTAAAAAATGGAAGAACCCGAATGGTTCATTAAAGGCTTTTTGTGGGTTATAAGCAAAAAAATCCATACTCCCTGAGCGGAAATTGACTTGTTTTCTACGATTCCTCTCCAAAAGTTTGGATTTCTTTTAAGTTTGGATTTTGCGGAGGATGAATTCAATCCAGCACCGTGCAGAAGAGGCGATCCTACAAGAACTGGTTTTCATATGAGTTGACTAAAATATGCACAGCAAGATTGAAATTTACATCTTTCTATGCTATTATCGTTCATGCGGGGAGGGGTGTGTA
>JAFOIV010000117.1 GCA_017420535.1 Eubacterium sp.
CCTGATATGCCCATAAAAGCTTTAGTATCCTGTCAGGAAGAAGATCCATCACACCATCTTCTGCATTAAATGGATCATTCCGTGCTTCCTCCATAGATAAAAGCATGGCCTTCATTTTTCCTATTATTTCTGTCAGATAATCTTCATTTACAACAGCCTCATCAAATGAATCATAATTAGAAAATCCTGCTGCATACTGAACTGCCAGAGAATAAAACTCTTCAAGCGCTGCAATGATAGAATCTATTGCTGTAAGATGAACAAAATAAAGATACTGCTTTATCGCATCAGCGCCATTTCCTGTAAAATTTTCATTTTCTATCAAGCCATTAAAACTTTCTCTTATCTTAGAAAGATTCTCAGCTATAACTCTTCCATTTCCTAAACAAGAACCCGCGGTCATATTGATTTCTGACCGGTTTATATTATACCCCATATTTTATACCTTTTATACTTAATTCTAATATAAATAATAATATATGTGCCAATGACATATTTTTTCTATTTTAAATATTCCATCCCATTTGAAATATTCTTATCGTTTTCATATATATAATCACCGGCGTTTTTAAGTGACTGCACTGTATTTCCTAACGTTTCAGTATAAGTTCCAATCAGCTCCCATAATTTCTTATAAATTTCAAGAAGTTCTGTAAGTCCCTCAGCTGAAGCCGTCTCCGGTTCACTTATCTTTTCAGTATTTGCTATTGTATATCCCTGCATATAATTAAGATATCCCATTTTGGTATCATAATCATGCTTTGAATACTTTATTTCTCCCATTTTTACCTACCCCAGAATATAATTTATTTACCATTTGAGAGCTAACTCAGTTTCATATCTATCTATTCTGCTTTCCCTAATAGAAGAATCCCTGTTAAGCTCATTAATCTTTTCCTGTGTTTTTTCTTTATATTCATCCATCTGTAGGTAACAAGCTTCCAGATCATTTTTTAATGCATATACTGAATTTTTTATTATTTCATCTATAGCTCTATCAAACTCATCGAAGGTTTCACCCTTCCATTTATCTCCAAAGTGATATTCTTCAAATACATCTTTATAATAAATTTCATCTAAGTATGTTAAATAATGATTATAGACAATATTTCTGGCACACTCTAATCTGCCCTTTTCTTTACATAATTCTTCAACTTTATCATCATTCGAATCTATAATCCTTTGATTATCTGATATAGCTTCTCTTAGCTCTTCTTCACTGTCCCAGATCATGTTTTTTTACCTCTTTAATCCAGTTTTTAATATTCTCATTCATTATTTCATCATCTGAATCAGAATAGCCTTCTGCTACTACTTTAAAAATATCTGTGTGATTAAAAAATATTAATCTTTCATCCATTAAACCTTCTGGATATAATGCTGCACCATAATCAAATAGTCTCTTATCAGCATCTTTTCCAGTAATAACTCCTCTTGCTACAATCATAAGTTTCTTTACATTACCTTTTACAAGAACTATGCTACCAAGAGGCAGATATCTATCTAAAGTTTCTTCTTTATTGTCCATATTGTATTTCCTTATTTGTGATTTTGTCCCCACATCTTTTTTCCTAAAACTAAAAAATAAAAAGCCAAATGTATCACTATTTTTATGATACACTTGACTTTAAATTTCTTATTAGCTCTGGAAAGCTGATGAGATACTATTATCTGTCTCTTCCATCTTAGTTGCTACATCTTCAAGTGCTACAGCGATTTCTTCTACAAGTTCTCTTGCCTGTTTAAATCCAGGTTCAAGTTCCATATAACGAGCTGCATATGATTCGCTGGCAGCACCTTCCCATTCACCCTGAAGGGTCTCAAGTAAGTTAGCCATTGTTACAATGATATCTTCTAACTTCTCTCCTTCAGCTCTGTACTCTGATGCCCTTCCACGCATTTCGTCTGGTGAAATTCTAATCTGTCCCATACCTTTCAAAATCCTCCTTGTTTTACCTTTTGCCATGGAAACGTTACCATTTTGGCAAAAAATTATTAGTTCCCATCGGGAACAACTTTTGAACAAATCAGATATTAATACTATTAAATTTTTAAATCAATATATTTTAATCACTTTCTATACATTCCACAAAGTATTTTTTGCACAATGTATATATTATATTGGGTGCATTTTTAGTTATGACTATTGCACCAAAGGCTTATACAAAAATTATTTTTGTTAAGAGTGCTTGCATATCAGCTTATTCGAACTAAACTGAAGATTCATTATTCAGTTTTACTTAAGTATTCCCAACAGAGGCTAAAACCGCTATATCTTGCTCGTTACTACCGTGACTCGCTACCCTCACCCTCATCGACTGACATCAGCGTAGCTGAGAGGCGATTCGGGTTCGGGATGGTGGTTGAATTTACTTTAGTTGGCTTTGAGGGGGAGAGAGTTGGTGGTGCTAAAGTATTGACAATCATTAAAATATTTCGCCAAAATAAACATCTCCACTTTTCGTTGTTAACTGTGCCTTGTTTTCAGATACCCACTCCAGTTTACCCAAATACTTACTATAAACCCACTCATCTGGAATATCTTCCACTAATAATACTTCTTCTACAATTTTATCTTCATCCTTAAATATCATGTAAATACTTACTTTATCTACTTCATGTAAAACCTTAATCTGAACCGATTTGTTCTTAAGTCTAACAGGCTTTTTCCATAACCATTCATTTACATAGTCTGATTTTATAATAACATCGCATGTTTGTTTTAATTCGTCTAGTTCAAGATAACCGCAAGAAGTTAAATAATCGACTGCTTCTAATACCTTATTGATTATATACTTCTTTTTTTCATAATTGTTGAATTTATAAAAACAATCTATATCAAATAATACTTGAACAAATAATATCTCAGGCATATATATCCCTTCAGCTTTAGGAGTACCTTCAACACATTCTATTATTATCTTCCAATAGTTTTTCGTATTAATAGAAGGCATAAGTCTTTCAATCATAGATGTCATACACCGACTAAACAATTGAAATTCTCTTCTTTTATCTTTCCATGTAGTTTGATATAGTTTTACAGATTCTTCATTTGAAATATCATCACTGTAAATAAATGGTAAATCCATTTGTATTTCTTTTAATTTCATAGCCAATTAATCCTCCCATGGTCTTGGACGTTTATGAATAGCCATCGAATTACCTTCTTCCCAAAGTTTTAATGCATTCTCTTTTTCCCATTCCAATGCACTAACTCTATCTGGCATATCCTCGATAACTATTCGAGCATCATATATATCTTCTCCTGCCAACTTGTTTAATTTATTGACCTGAGTATTTGCTCTAGGAGATGTTCCATTTTTGTTTAATGTTTGTCCACTTATTCCAGTTTTTACAACATCACCTGTTTTCTTATTATATATTTCATAACCATGTTGAGGTTTTGTACTAGTTTTACTATTACCATGAACCGACTTACTTCCACCCTTACCTTCAGGAGCACTTGCGCTTTGGTTGGTTATGTTATCTGTATCCTGTTGCTTTGTGTCTTCAGTAGTGTTTGGAGTGCCTGTTCCACAGCCTTCATTATGTACCAGTATTCCGCTCTCTGATACAAAATACGTATGCCAGTCTTCTACCTCGAAGTTGTAGATCTTTACAGGTGTATCCAAGTCTTCAATTTCTACAGATGTTACCTCGTAGATATCTCCGCTTACATAAAGAACTTCATCGCCAACACGAAGCTCTGAAGCAAATCTAAAGCCGTATCCTACCACATAAAATGGATGTCTTACTGTGGTATCTATAGTTTCTTTAACATTTTCATCTGCTACAGTTACATGAACAAGAGTCTCTGTTTCGTTTTCAAAGGTCTGTTTTACTTCTTTTAGGCCTGTTTCTCCTGTAACAGGATCATATGCCCACA
>JAFOIV010000118.1 GCA_017420535.1 Eubacterium sp.
AACATACTGATACTCTTTTCCCTTTGGTGCTGCATTCTTAAGTTCAAAGAGTATTTCCTTATCAATCCCATTAATTGTCTTAATATTACTATTATTAATTATGGCCTCAAATTCTGTTCTACAGAAGGCATTTAATCCTTCACCATTTTTATTTTTTCTATAATTCTTTCCAATTCCTCCATGGATATCTTTCCCCTTTGTAATTTATATTTAATTCATATTCCTCATATTCACATTTATTAAATCTATGCTTTGCCATAGACATTTCTTCTAGTAAATAGATTATTTCCTTAAAATCTTTTCTACTATCTAATACCTGATTAATTCTTAAAACTTTTTCACAATAGTAATAATGTATATTATTATTTGATAATTGTTTATATTGAGCCCCATCAAAAATCACCTCAATCCATTCATCATCAATAAACAAAAGATAAATATCATCATAAAGCTCCTCAGTACTATCATAGACTTTTTCTATCTCTCTTCTTAAAATAGGCATTGGTTCGAATGCCAATATAAATACTATTCTTTCATCCATGGATGCATAAAAATACTGTCCATTATCTATTTTAAAGAATTCTCCCTCTGTATAATATGGTAAATTAGCATACGGATTCTTAATCTTCATCTGATTTATTTCCTGACATCTTTTTTCACTCAGCTTTCCTCTTTTCAGCTTCAGGTTATTTAACACTTCTTTTGTAATTTCCATTTCTTTTCCTCTTTTCTTAAAAATCATTTATCTACTGATACATTAAAAAAGCACATACATTATATATATATGCAGGATGTCAAATCGTTTCTCCTATTTATTGTAAAAAAGATGTGGTATTAGTTTCTTAATACCACATCTTTTTTACTATACCTCCATATGAGAATAGAAAATAACTGTAGAAAGTACCATTTCCACACAATTTAAATTCTTTGGAAATACTGTTTCAAAATTTGCAACTGCAAACCCTAATGCCATAGCAAATGCAGCTACCACTTCTGCATCCTTCAATTTAAAAGGTTCTAATTTTGCTTTAAATGATTTGTATGTTTGATAAGCAGGTTTTATCTCCTGATATGGATTTTTACTTCCCGCCCAGACTTTTGCCTCTGGATTGCCTATCATTTTAGCATTATTTGAAAGCAACAAATTTAAATCAGGAAGATTTTTTTCATTCTTTTTTTGAGTATATATATATTCAAAAACGCAAATTGCTGACAATGGACTATTGTATAAATGTTTATCTACAACATCGCCAATATAAAAATATCCCATATCAGTTCCAAGTCTGTTTCTAGATGACGCAGCCCCAGAAAGAATCATATCCACTTCTTCCTTTTTTGCAATATCTGCAACCGCAAATCCAGTAAGTGCAGACAAAATATAGCTCATACCATCTGCATTAATACCTCTTGGAGTTGTAAAAGCTTTAAGTAAATCTCCGTTTATAAAATCAGCAGCAGCTTTAATTCTTATCATAGGATTATTCTGAGAATCCCTCTCGATTTTTTCAAAATACTTTTTTTCTTCTTTTGTCATATACTTCCTCTTTTTTAAAATTTAGTATCTACCCAAAATTATTAAAGATACAATAATCCCCTAACCTTTATTTGTCAATCAAGACTTATATATATTATTCATTGGAACTTTTCTGAGCAAAGAATAGGAAAAATGGGGCAGTCACCTAAGTGGCTGCCCCATTCACATTAAGGGGAATGTTATAAGAATTGTTTGGTGTAACAATACACGGCTAGTTTGTAACCTCTACAAGGCTGATATCTGATATAGTTATATCTGCTGCAAGAGGTGTGTCACTTCCAGCTTTACCAAGGGATATGTAAAGCTGAGCACTGTTGTCATCTGAATTCATTGTAAATTCAAATGATACTTCTTTTTCTTCATCTGCATTAAGATTTGGATCTGAACCTCCATACCAGCTATAAGACTTGCTCATCATACCTGACTTTATCTGTCTTGCTACTGATGATCTGATCTTATAAGATACTCTGTATTTCTTGCCATTTGCTAAAGAAAGTCCCTCTTTCTTTAACTGGATACTGTAATCCTGGTTTCCTGAATTAGTTATATGATAGATAAGCTTTCCATCAGAAATCTCGGTTGTAGCTTCTCCTCCATCGCATATAACATTGGTCCATCCATCTAAACCATCTGTAAAATCTGCATTTGATAATTTATTCTCTCCTGCAGGAACTTCTTCTTTTTCATCTTTTGAACCACTGTTTTCTTGTGAATTCTTTTTTTCTTCTTCTACTGGGTCAGGGGCAAGTTCTGGCTGTTCCATATCAGCCGGCTTTTCAATCTCCACAAGAGATATATCATCTATACATACTCTATGCTGGATATTTATCTCTGACTCACCAACTTTGCCAAGACAGAAGCTTACAAATGCTCCTTCATCTGTGTTTAAGGTCATGCAGAATATCTTCTCAAAAGTCTGATATTCTTCTGTCAGATCAACTATGTTTTCGCCTGAATATGCAGCCCATCCATGAGCTTCATCTCCCTGAAGGATTGCTCTCATCTGACGAGGAAGAGATGACTTTACCTTAAATCTGAACTTGTACCATTTTCCTTTTTCCAGATTAATGCCTGTCTGCTTTAACTGGATCCTCCAGTCATCTGCTCCGGTTCCATTAATTGTAAAGTCTGCTGCATTATCTTCAGACTGACTATCAATTACAAAAGACGCATCTGCATTTGAATCAATATATGCCTCCCATCCGGCTACGCCTGCATTAAATGATCCATTTTTGATCATTGCATCTTCCGTAACTGATATGTCGTCCAAATAAACTAAATCACCATCAAGAAGAACTATCACTAAGTCCTTATCCTTTGCCCCTTCTGGAACTGTCACCTTCAGGTCAAATCTCTTGTCATCCGATGTAACTTCAACTTCATTTGTAACTCCGGCAAGAGTAACGCTTACCTTACTGCTTCCTTCTGATTCTGCTTTAAATGAAAGCGCATAGGTTCCTTCTTCTTTAATAGCAAGAGCTGATTCCTTGAGCGTTGTTTTAGCCTTTAAGATCTTAGCTCTATGTATTGTGCCGTCTTTTCCTTCACTTGTTACTTTTACATTAGCTTTATCATCCTCGGAAATCTCCCAATAGCCGAGTCTGTTATTTCCCTGATCAAATCCACCGTTATAGACATAGTCTCCTGTTGCAAGGACTGTCTTTTTATTCAGTTCTTCAGGATCCGGATCAGATACTTTTTCAAGTCTTATGTTGCTTAAGCTAAATGCTGCAAGACTTCCTGTCTTACCAATTTCATACTCAAAGCGAGCATTGCTGTCGGTATCTGCAGTCATTTTGAACTCATATGAATAACTATTCAGCTTTGTATCTAATTCAACTGTCTTTGCTGGTAAATATTCAGCCCAGCCTCTATCAGGTGCTTTAACAGCAACCTTTATATTTCTTTTAGCTTCAGCAATTCCATCAAATGTTACACGGTATGTAGCTCCCTTAACAAGTGGAATTCCTGCCTGAACCAACTGGATACTATAATCTACATTACCATCCGCTGTTGGTCTTATGGTTATTTTCTTATCTTTTATTTCAGCAGTAGCTTCTCCGCCTTCCTGTGTCATAAACTTCCAGTCCACGTCATCTGTAAGGCTTTCTGCCACTGAAAAATCACCATTATTTAAATAATTGCCATCAGCGTTTGGCTCACGCAGCTGACTCTCACCTTTTTCAGGCTTAGTTACATTTTCATCATAACTATCTTTCTGATATACACGGACATAATCTATACAGAACTCTGCTCCGTCCACCTGAACGCCTTCTCCTACTTCTCCTGCCCAGTCATTTCCAACTGCAAGATTAAGTATTACATAGAAGTTCTGATCAAATGGAGCCGGGTAGGATGCTGTTCCTGCCCCCTCTGTAGTTGTAAACCAATCATTTTCTTCATGATACTTAACTCCGTCAACATACCATGTAATCTTTCCCGGTTCCCATTCTACAGTAAATTTATGATAGCTGTCTGAGAATGAGCTTCCAACGGCACTTCCTGCTCCCTGACTCTGCATATGAGGATTTCCGTAATGGATAGTTCCAAGGACTTCATTTGTTGACTGTCCTTTAACTTCCATGGCATCAATCTCACCACATCTTGGCCACTGACCGTAGAGATTTTCATTTGTTGGCATTAACCAGAACGCAGGAAGAAATCCCTGTCCTTCTGGCACTTTACAATATGCTTCTACAAGACCATATTTAAAGTCTATCTTTCCTTGTGTATTAACACGTCCTGAAGTAATTCTTCCTGAAGAATCTTCATGGGACTGGAGGATAAGCTTTCCATCTCTTATAAAGATATTCTCATTGCTGTCTACATATTCCTGATCTTCACCATTTACCCAGGCTTTTTCATGAAGTTCTACATTCCAACAGTTCCTGTCAAGAGAAGTGCCATCAAATTCATCAGCCCATAAAAGGTTATATCCTTCGTAAGAGAGCGTGTTGTTTTTTTCTGGAGAATCAGACTCTTGGGACATCCCTTCTCCTGACATTCCTGTTTCTTCTTTATATGAGACAACAACCTGAAGAGATATAGTATCCTCTCCAACTTTTATCATTGTTACCTTTTTTATTTCCTTTATAGCATCCGGTTCAGCTGCCTTTACCTTTAAAGTATCTGTAAGTAAAAATCCTGCTGAAAGTCCTGCCGCTATAATGATACTGAGTATCTTTCTTGATCTTTTTGATTTTCCTATAAGTATTATTCCTGAAAGAGAAGCCATAAGAAGGCAGATATATATACCAATCTTTGCTGTATCTCCTGTCTGCACCTTATTTTGCTCATTTACTGGCTCATCCTTTTTGGCAGGAGTAACATCTGCTTTAGGTGCTGCCTTACTTTCTTTAGAAATAAGGTTTAAAGAATAAGACTTTTTTGTTCCGGCCTCTATCGTCTCATTCTCTGCTAAAGTCCAAACTGAATCCTTAGCTCCTTCAACATTGAATCCCTCCGGCACACTGCCTTTAAGATCAATACCTGATATATTTTTATCCGTTCCATTATCAATGCTGATCGTTGCGTTAACATTCTCTCCAACCTGATATGAATCTTTGTCCGTCGTAATAGTGATCTCAGGCGTATCAGCTGCTGCTCTAGCCGCAGCTGGTGTTAGTATAACCAATCCCAGCATTGAGGCTGTAAGAAGAGCTGCTGCACATTTTTTCATGGCCTTTACCTCCTCATTTAATAAAGCACGCTATGGAGTCCGTTTTTATTTAAACCTAGCGTGCTTTTTGGTTTTGTTTGTGTGTGTGTCTTTTCTGTGTGTATGTGTGTATTGTTATAATAGAGAAATTTAAATTAAAGATATATTAGATTCATTTACGATTTGTCAGATTCATGACCTAGTATTTAAATGATATATCCCCCAGATACTGCTGTTCATACATTGATTCATAATCAAATCCAGATGAAAATGTTTCTTTTTCAAATGACTTATATGTTAATGCATTATTCTCATTTAACGCATATGTCTGCCCCTTTTCATTGCGGCCAAGTCCCGGATGATTATTGTGTATTCCCTTTTCGCATTCGGTACACCACTTATTATACTTTTCAGCATCATTAGGAGACATTTCTTCAGCAAAACTTGAATTTGCCTCTGAAAGATAAGCCTTTGGAAATTAATACTACTTTTATTATAAGAAAAGCTTGAAACTTTATTGGTTACAGAATTATTAATCTTCTTGGCGGTTTTTTCAGTTTTTTTAGCGACACCAAAATAATATACCTTTTATATAAAATTATTTATATCCTAGCTTTCTTATTATTTTCTATTTCAAATATTCAATGCCGTTTGAAATCTTCCGTTCGTCTATTTTGACCATTTGTTATAATAAATTCCACAGAATGATATTCCAACGATTCCAAGAAAAAGCATTACTCTGCTTATTATCATTATCACACTGCCAGTACTCTGAGCCATATCTGTGAATTCCATTCCAATAGCTGCTAAGGTAATTAGTATTGATGCCCCCAATCCGATTAATACTCCACGCAGATTCTTTTCCTGGTCAATTTCAGTACTATTGCATTTCTCGCATCTACCATTAACTATAAATCCACCACATTTAGCGCAAATATTTTTTGTCCTATCTCTGAATTTTTTCATTTCCGAAATAAGCTCGTCATATCCATTCAATCTCCTGCTGATATTTATTTCTTCTGCTTCTTCCTTACCGTTTGGATAATTAAATCGATATTTTACTATCGCAAATGTTTTAAATTCCCTTATAGAAACAATTCTTTTAATTTCCCTGCCAGCTTTTTCTTCCAGATGTTTGTCTATCACTATGTCGAACAAATGGTTACTTTTTACAAAGTCATAATAAATCCTTATATCTTTTTTTCTAATCACAGCCTCAAACAAAACCCTCGCTGTCCCGAGCGAAGAGCCAGAAATATTAGTAACATGATATACATTTGTTAAATCAAACACTTCCCTGAAACATGGAAAATCTATATTATAAAAATACATCTTTCCCGAATCTGTAACTGAAAACGCCTGTAAACCTTCATCTTTCTTGTAATTCTCATTATAAAAATAATACTTTCCCATATTCACACCTTTTATAATTCCTTTTTTTATTTTCTTTTATACCAGCAGCTTATACTCCTTAAACACTCCATCTTTATAAAAAAGTCCTTCATTCTTTGTTAAAGGCTTAGCAAATTCTCTCTTTAAGTTACGGTACCTTACGTTAAGTGTCTTATACTTTTCAAGAAGTTTTCTGTCCTTATTGATCGTATCCATAGCCTCTTTATTGTTTATGATAATAAGTTTAAGCGTAACATTTTCAAGATGATCTGGATTTTCTTTTAATAAAGCTTCATCCTTTTCTGCTTCTGCACAAAATGCATCAATACATTTTTAATTGGAGTATCGCAGAAAGGACAAACCCTTTCTTCTCCAATCTCAGCACCACATTTTTTGCATCTCATTGTCTATACCTTAAGATTTCATAATAATTCAATAACCTTATCTCTAGGGATAATTCCAAGATATCTTGGTCCATCTGTAACTACTATCTGTTCAGCATCAGTATCACGTAAAAGCTTCTTTATTCCTTCTGTACCACTTTCAATTTTCTTATACTTGAACTTTCCATTTTTTTCATACTTATCAGTTATAAAAATATAAACTGACTGTTTACGGATTAAAGTATCATTTGTTTCTGGATCAATAGCTGTAAATAATTCTTTTTCATTTATAGTCTTGTTCCAAACCACCTCTTGTAAAATTGGTTCAACTTCCATAAAATACTGTAAATGATCAATTTGATTTTCCATTTTAGCCTGTGGAATAAATCTTGTTGTAATATTATCCAATAATAATAAGCATTCTATAAGTGATAACTTATTATAAGTATTTCTGTAATCTCCAACTGTATCTCCTGCATCAAATACCAGACGTAATATTTCGTTTTTTCTAGTCTCTGTAATCTCATATGGATCATTGAATTTTAATATTTTCATTGGATTAAATCTCATATTTATTCCCTTTCCTTCTTTTATTTCATTTATCATTTCTGTAGGAACTATAACTGATGCAGATTCATGTTTTAAAGAATTTACCTTTAAAAACCATGCAAGATTAACTCCAAAAACATCTGTTGCCATAGAATTATACTCCATATGGCAAATTCCAAGACACAGGGCAATATCTATTATTGCTTTTAAACTTGTCCCAACAGCTTTTTTTTCTATTTTTGCAATTGGATACACTTTTTTCTGTAATTCCATATGATGGGCCTTAGCAAAATGTTTTGCCTTTTCATACTCATCAAATATAAATAGAATTTTTTTATTATCTACCAATCCAATAAAAGGTATCGATATACCAAACGCTAAATCAGCATTAACTTTTGAAAGAATAATAAATAATTCATCTTTATTGTATATTTCCTTAGCCTTTAAAATAGCTTCCTGTTCAGTCATTCGTTAGAATCCTTTCTACAAATAAGTAACTTGTCTGTCCTCACCTAACAAAACCAAATCTTTATCATCTGCATTAACTTGTTTGAAATAGACAACCTCCCCATACTTGTCATGGTACAACTCGTCATAACCTATAACTTCTGCTACTTCTTTATCATCTGTGCCTATCCAATAGTCTCCTTTATAACTTCTGTTATAACAATTCACTTTAAAGCCTTTATATTCATATTTCTTTGTAAAATTATATATATTTCCTATTTGATCTTTATTTACATATTTTTTATACATAGTCTGATAGCCTGTATATTCATCTCCAGAAACCTGGATAAAAGACTTATCCACTATATTTTTATCCCAGGTATAAATACATATCCCTTTTGAATCTTTTACAATATAGTATTCATTACCATTAAATATTGTTTTTTTTCCATCAACAAGTTCGAACATTCTTTTTCTCTATTCTCCTCTATAAATCTTTTCTTCTTTGTGATAATTATATTTGCCTTCCTTAGGATCAAAATCAGCAACAACAACATCTTCTCCTCCGACCACAAGATGTATCTGACCTTCTGTAGGTTTCAGTCCTTTAGAATGAATCTGCTTATTGATGTAATATTCTGGCACATCGAAGTCTTTTGACATAGTAAATCCATTTCCTGTATATGGTTGATCAAGATTATATTCCCCACCATACATATTTCCATACGGAACATCAAAAAAAGCATCTTCTGAAACTTTAAACTCAATATATCCATATGAGTCTCCACCTTCTGGGTAAGGAAAAATCTCTATTCCATTCTCTTTATAACTATAATCAAGGGCAAGCCCATCTCTCATTTCAGAATATGTTTTAAACATCTTTACGTCATCCGCTTTTGCAACAAATCCCATTATAGTATCATATGGCTTTACTTCTCTTAGATAATTATCAATTTGCGTCCATGGAATCGTCTTTCGTAATATAACATTACTATCAATCCCTGGAATAGATTCACGAATGATTTTCATTTGTCTAAACTGTTCTGGTGTTAATGAACCATGTGGCGTAATCTTCATTTTTTCAAATTCTGCTTTTGAAGGTCTATTTTTAGCAAATATAAAGTCATTAATATCTTTTATATCAATTCCTGACTTGCGAGTTGCTTCCCATTTTTCATATCTCATTTTTTCAGATTCAGAAACATCATCAAACCAATCACACTCACCCAGAATGTGTGGATTAGTTCCATCTATAACCGAATCAGCTCTTCTTTTAGCATCATTAGAAAATATTTCTTCAGCAAAACCTTTATTTGCCTCTGAAAGATAAACCTTTGCTGCGGTATTTGTATTAATACTGCTATTATTATAAGAAAAGCTTGAAACTTTATTGGTTATAGATTTATTAATCTTCTTGGCAGTTTTTTTAGTTTTTTTTGCGACACCAATACTAAACGTTGTCTGGATTAAAAATTGTGCCAGCATATCATCACTGCATGCTCCTGCAAGCTTTTCTCCTCCAAAATCAGCAATTTTACCTATGCCGTTTTTAAATACTTCTTCGCTAAGCGCTCCTAATTCTGCAGCAAATACATTTCCACCAGAACTTAACGCCTGTCTTCCTGCGCCAAGTATTGTTCCTGTCGATCCTAATCCTTGATAAGTTACATTTAATGTATATGAAAACAGATCATATTTATCTTGGTCTCCTTGAAACAAACTATCTCTTACATAATTAATAGAAGGTGTTTCTATGTCATTTGCAACACCAAAATAAAATTCCTGAAAGCCCTCAAAAAGTTTTGCTGTTGAATCAACTCCAACTGCTGCCGTTTCTATAGTTAATAAAACCTCTACAACAACAGGTGCTGATGTGCCTGCCGTAAAGGTCATCGAAAGAAAACCCAAACCTGCCGAACCTATCAGTATTAATCCTTTTTCTATTCTGTTCTTACGTGCTTCTTCCTCTTCTCTTTTTCTAACCTTTTCTACATAATCACTAATAAAATTAACATCTTCCTGAATGCTTTCCTGGTTCTCTACCAAATATGTGCATGAGTCTTTAAAATCTTCAGATAATTTAATGTATTGTTCGTCAGTAAAGTAATCCGATACATTTATATCGTCAAAACTTATGACACCTTTATCCTTAATAACATGAACTAGTCGTTTTGCATCGTCAATAAGATCTCTTACATTTTGCAGCTTATTGTCTTTATAGTCTGTATCATATGTTGCTATAGCATTTTTCAACTGCTTTATCTTTGTTCTTTCCTCTTCGATTGGATCATTATATGTCCATAAAAGCTTCATTAATCTTTCTGGGACAAGCTCTATCACATCATCTTCAGCTTTGAATGAAGTTTCATGAGCATTATCCATCGATGTTTGCAATGCATTAATCTTTTGTATTACTTCAGCAAAGAGGTCCTCATTTAATACAGCTTCATCGAATGAATCAAAATTCGAAAAACCAGCTGCATATTGAGTCATCTTATCCTTAAACTCTTCAATGGCTAACATAAGTGCATCTATCGCTGATATATGTACCAGTTTAAGATATGCTTTTACTGCATCAGCGCCATTACCGGTAAAATTATCATTTTCTATTAATTCATTAAAGCTTTCTTTTATCTTAGAAAGATTATCACAAATCTTGCCTCCATTACTAAATAAAGAGGCTGCTATTAAGTTTATTTCTGAACGAACAATATTATACCCCATAATCTATACCTTTTATATAAAATAATTTATATCCTGGCTTTCTTATTATTTTCTATTTCAAATATTCAATGCCATTTGAAATATCCTTATCTGTTTCAAAGATATATTCTCCAGCATTTTTAAGAGATGTAAGTGTATCTGCCAAGGTTTCACTATATGTTCCAACCAGTCCCCATAGTTTTCTATACAGATCAAGCATTTCTTTTAATGTTTCTGAACTAGATACTTCCGGTTCTTTAATAAGTATTCTGGTATCATTTGTATATGTTCTCATATATCCAAGATAGTTCATTTTGTTATCATAATCTTCTTTTGAAAATTTAATATCTCCCATTTAATTACCATCCCTTTTTATTTCCAATATAATTCTGTTTCGTACCTATCTATTTTGCTTTCTTTAATTGTTGTGTCCCAATTTAAATCACTGACTTCATCATCAATTTTATCAATCGCATCCTCAATCTGTAAAAGACTTGATTCTATATCATCTCTCAATTTATATACAGAATCGAGTAATATATCATCAATTGAGTTAACAAATTCATTTAACGTATTTCCTTGCCATCTTTTGTCATCGAAATAATCATGCAAAACGTCTTCATCACATATCTCATCAACATAATTTTCAAAAGTATTTAAAATTTTATTCTCAGCATATTGTAATTTTCCTTTTTCTATGCTCAATTCCTGGACTTTTGCATTATTAGCATCTACAATTGCCTGATTCTCATTAATTGCCTCTCTTAATTCCTCTTCACTGTCCCAGACCACGATTCTTCACCTCATTAATCCAATTCTTAATATTCTCATTCATTATCTCATCATCAGAATCAGAATAACCTTCTGCAACTACCTTATAAATATCTCTATGATTTAAAAATATCAATCTTTCATCCATAAGCCCTTCAGGATATAAAACTGCTCCGTAATCAAATAACTTTTTTTCCGGCTCCTTGCCCGCAAGAACCCCTCTTGCTACGACCATAAGCTTTTTAACATTTCCTTTTACAAGTACAATGCTTCCAAGAGGCAGATATTTATCCAAAACTTCTACTTTATTTTCCATATTTAATTTCCTTTTTCATAATTTTTACTTGATATTAAAGACGTCCCCACATCTTAAAAAATATTATTCTTTATAATTTTTCCTACATTCTGCTTATTTACAAACTTTACCTATGGATATTTCCTTGAAATATCCATAAAACAAAAAGCCAAATGTATCACTATATCTATGATACACTTGACTTTAAGTTCTCTTACTAGCCCTGGAAAGATGATGAGATGCTGTTATCTGTCTCTTCCATCTTTGTAGCTACATCTTCAAGTGCTAAAGCGATCTCTTCAATAAGATCTCTTGCCTGTTTGAATCCAGGTTCAAGTTCTGTATAACGAGCAGCATACGACTCGCTAGCTGCACCTTCCCATTCACCCTGAAGATTTTCAAGTAAGTTAGCCATTGTTCCAATGATATCTTCTAACTTCTCTCCTTCTGCTCTGTACTCTGATGCTCTTCCACGCATCTCGTCTGGTGAAATTCTAATCTGTCCCATACCTTTCAAAATCCTCCTTAGTTTAACATTGTTATTGAAACGTTTCCGGCCATAACAAAATAATAATTTAGAGCTTCCTACTAAAACTCCAAGAACGATTAGAATCATACTACTTTTATTAACAAAAAAAGGTCTTTTTGTCGTTTTTGTTAGAATTCACAACTTTTTTTGTGCAGTATGTACAAGTAGTAATTTAATTTTTTCCCAACTACTTACTTCCATTATCATTTTTTTAAGTGTGAAGTTTTAATTATCTATCTTACTTCATTGATAAATGTAGTATAATAATTCCTGCGTAATAAGTTTTTTATTCTTAAGAAAAGAGCGAGATATGAAAAAAATAGCATTATTTTTCCCTGGCATAGGCTATACCTGCGATAAACCTCTGATATATTATCCTGAAAAAATCGCAAAAAAATATTCATACGAAATAAAAGAAGTAAGATATGGTAATTTCCCAAAGAATATAAAAGGGGATAAAGAAAAAATGAAAGAGTCATTTAATATTGCTTTTCAGCAGGCTAAAGAGATTCTTTCTGATATTAACTATTCAGAATATGATGAAATACTAATCGTAGGAAAGAGTATTGGAACAGTCGTTTCTTCCTACTATGCTAAAGAACTATCTATCGAAGATAAATGCAGATTTATATATTACACCCCTGTTGCGCAAAGCTTTAAATACATAAAGCCTTCTTCCGGCATATGTTTTCATGGAACTTCAGATTCATGGATAGATACAGACATAGTAAAAAGTGAATGTTCGCGTCTTGATATCCACCTGTACCTAACAGAAAATGGTAATCATTCCTTAGAAACTGGCGATGTGGAAGCTGATTTAAAGGAATTATCGCTTGTTATGAACGAAACTGAAAACTATATAAAAGCTGGCATAAAGTAAATCTTTCCACTTATGTTTCTATGACACAAGTATTACTAATGAAAGAAGGTTATATCTTGGAAAAATTATTTGATATTAATGAAGAAGGTTATAGTATACGTTGTAAGCTTTATTACAATAAAGATATTCATGCTATAAAGAATGTAGTCATTGCAACTCACGGTTTTGGAGGTTTTAAAGAAAATAAATCTATCGAAAAATTTGCAGAACGCATCGATTCAAAATATAAGGATTTTGCGGTTATATGTTTTGACTGGCCTTGCCACGGGCAGGATGCCAGAAAGAAACTGCTGCTTGAAGAATGTCAGACCTATCTAAGACTTGTTACAAACTATGCAAACGAACAGCTTAAAGCCGAAAAACTATTCAATTATTCCGTAAGTTTCGGAGCCTATAACACTCTGAAATATATTTATGACAATGAAAATCCCTTTAAAAAGATAGCCTTAAGGTCTCCTGGCATCAGAATGTACGAAGCACTTAACAATTCTATCTCAGATGATGCCAGAACAAAACTTGATAAGGGAAAAGAGATCTCACTGGGCTATCAGCGCCTGATAAAGATCAGTAAGGATTTCCTTGATGACCTAAAAGCAAACGACCTTACTAAATTGGAATTTTTTGATATGGCAGATGACATTCTTCTTATTCATGGTCTTAAGGATGAAATGATCCCTCCTGCCTACTCAGAAGATTTTGCAGAAGCAAATGTAATCGAGTTAATCGAAGTCGAAAATGCTGATCATCGTTTTTCAAACCCTAACTGTCTGGATTTTGCCATACAGAAGATAATTGAATTTTTTGCAAATTCTCTATAAGAATGATATATTTTTTATGATACAGGGGTTTTATACCCTATAACTTAATTAAAAGGAGGGCTAAAAATTGGCTAATATCGCAATCCATACTGACAAGGCTCCTGCAGCACTTGGACCTTACTCACAGGCTATAAAGGCTGGAAATACAATCTATGTTTCAGGCCAGCTCGGTCTTGATCCCGCAACCGGTAAATTTCCTGCAGATGATGCTGTTTCACAGGCTCGTCAGTCTCTTACAAATATCAAAAACATTCTTGAAGCTGCTGGTGCTTCTATGAAGGACGTAGTTACTGTAACTGTCCTTCTTGATGATGTATCAACCTTCGCTGATGTTAACAAAGTATATGCTGAGTTCTTTGCTGAGCCATATCCTGCTCGTGCTTGCTACGAAGTTGCAAAGCTTCCTGCAAATGCACTGATCGAGATTCAGGTTACTGCAGTACTCGCTTAAGATAAAAAAACGTACCATTTTGGTACGTTTTTTTATCTTATGGCAATTATAAGATTTACAGCAGGTCGTATTCTGGGCGACGGTCACGGAAGACTCCCCAGCTCATTCTATATTCTAAGAGCTCAT
Source organism: Eubacterium sp. (assembly GCA_017420535.1). GTDB lineage: Bacteria > Bacillota > Clostridia > Lachnospirales > Lachnospiraceae > Eubacterium_Q. The sequence continues at coordinate 14,537 of JAFOIV010000118.1, forward strand.
CTAAGTCAAAGCTGTGGATAAGGACTTCTTCCTTATCTCTTGCGGCCTGTTCTACAACTTCTCCTATTCCGTTTGTTATAAATGATGAGCCATAGAATTTAAGTTCTGATGACTGATTTCCATTTTCATCACAAGGAATTACCTTTTCAAGGCCGATACGGTTTGCAGCCACAACCGGCATAAGATTTGAAGCGCTATGTCCCTTCATGCATCTTCTCCAATGAGGCATACTGTCTGATTCAAGTATCGGTTCAGAGCCGATAGCTGTAGGATAAAACAGGATTTCTGCTCCCTGAGCAGCCATAGATCTTGCAGGCTCTGGGAACCACTGA
>JAFOIV010000119.1 GCA_017420535.1 Eubacterium sp.
CCTCCGGCAACATTTTCTATTTCATCTAAAGTTAAGAGTTTACAGGATTTCCCGTCTTCCATAGTAAAAGGCTCCTTTCATATATTCGTATAAATATATTATAAGGATATATCGGTTAACGCACTGTAAATGAATCGAAAACTAATAATTGAGATTAAAGAAGGAGATCCTGTGAAGGATGGTATTTACTTCTTCTTGTTTTATATTTATTCTCCCGATAGAAGATTACGATAGTTTCCTTAGTGAGAGAAAGGTATTTGCTAGGGGTGATATAATGCTTATGATAAAGGGTTTCCCTTTGTCGGAGAGATTTAGAACGCAGGTTAGTGTGATGATATCGAAACATCAGTTCGAGCAAGTATCGAAGTTAGTTGATTCTGGGGTAACTAACTATGTTCAGATAAGACAGCAGGTTGGTCTAACTTCTGACCAGCTTAATGATATCTTGGAGAATGTTGAATACTATAACGAGTACTTTGCCGAGCAGGAACGAAAAGAAAAAGAGCAACTTGCGGAAGAGGCAAAGAAGAAAAAGCGCTGGTGGCAAAAGAACTAACAGTTCTTTGTCGGGAAAATCGACAGTTTTACGAGGTTGAATAGATGAGGGATATTAAAGATTTACCTGCTTGGGAAAGGCTGTTCAAGAAGATCGTCTGGAAGCAGCTGGGTGAGATAAAAGATAAGAGCATTCTGGATTTCGGAAGTGGTGAGGGTATTACATCTGATCATTTTGCGAAGTCTAACCGTGTGGTTGCTGTAGAGCCATGGGAAGATATGCTTAAGGATGCATGGACAGATCATGACTATAGGCAGGTGGTTGGTGATATCAAGGCTCTTTCTGAGTTTGAGGATAACAGTTTTGACATGATCATTTGTCATAATGTTCTTGAATATATAGATGATAAAGCGAACGTGGTTCGGGAACTGGCGAGAGTGCTAAAACCGGGCGGATCTATATCATTAGCAAAGCACAATCGTAACGGAAGAGTCATGCAGATGGCTGTTCTTCTGGATGATTTTGATAAAGCGAACGCTCTCCTTGATGGAGAAGACAGCACGGCTTCTAAGTTTGGTGCGATTCGATATTATGACGATTCTGACGTGACCAAGTGGTGTCCGGAGTTGTATATTGAGAAAACTTATGGAATACGAACATTCTGGGATCTTCAACAGAATCAAAAGAAGCATTCGGATGAAGAGTGGCAGGAGAAAATGATGCAACTTGAGATGAGAGTTTCTAAAATACAAGAATTTATTAATATTGCATTCTTTCATCATCTTATAATAAGAAAAAGCGAATGCTGATGTTGCATTATATCATCAGTTTTATCAATAAGGGGATTGAAGAATGAAAGGGTTACTTAGAGGAATAGGATATTTCCTGTTATATATGGTATTTACCATAGCTGTTCAAATTGCATTATCTATTGTGATCGCTCAGATTGCAGCTGGCACGGGAGTCGCTGGACAGACTGAGATAGAAGATTTTGTTAATAAGAATATCCTGGGAATGACTATAGTGTCAGGACTGTTAACCGTTCTGTGCCTGTATCTTATGTTTAAGATACCCAAGAAAGATATCAGGAATGAATGGAACCTGAACGGATTTGATTTATTGAACCTTATAAAAGCGTGTCTGATGTCATTTTCTTTATCTAGCGTGATATCTCTTTTGACATTAAATGTGGATATTGAGAATTCAAGGCTGATTGCGGCTTCAGCTCAATACTATTCGTCTAAGGTGCCGTTTATGGGAACAATACTTATGATTCTTAATCTTCTTGTTATTGCGCCATTGGCTGAAGAGTTAGCATTAAGAGGAATCGTTTATACGCGCATTGAAAAGGAACTAAAACCTATAGTAGCGATAATTGTAAGCGCTGTATTGTTTGGGCTGATGCATTTTATGGCTGGCGGAATCATACTTGTTGCAGGTGCAACAATAATGGGATTAGCCTTCGGATTATTGATGTATAAATACAAATCACTGCAAATCTGCATAATTGCTCATATATGTGCTAATTTGCCCGATTTCATATATTCGAAAGAACGCTTTGCTTCAAGTGATCTGAAGATAGGTCTGGTAGGAGTATTCAGTGTTGTATTATTGGCTGCTTTATTTTGGATATTTAGTGAAAGAGAATTAAATCATCACTCGAAGTGATGCATACTATCAGGCTTTTGAAGGATATCTTTATCTGTGATTGAGAGGAACTGAAACTATTACGAAAATGCAAGTGTAGTGGTCGTTTAAATCATCAGATATCATAACGAAAACAAGACAGGAGGCCGGGATATCACAGATAAAGATCGATTATCCCGAATAAACTTAAACTTGGATTATACAGATTACACAGCAGCTCACAAATTCAGTAATAACCATATGGAAGCCTTAGCGCGGTATAATTATTAGCAACTATTCTGATAATTATGTTAGAAAGTTGGATAATCCATCTTGCCCTGCTGTATCTTTATAGCCTGTCTGCAAATATTCTTGAACTCCTTTTCAGAAATACCGGTTACTCCACCGGCCTCCATCCAGGCACTGGCAAAGTTGGGCTTCGCAAAATAGCTGTCAAATTCGGCCCAAGAAGAGAAATTCTGAGGAATACAAAATGCTACCGCCCATGCTTTTCTAAGTTTCTCATCTGGAATCGAATCCAGAAACTCCCATGGAGCATCGAAACCTACTCCGCCTGAAATACCATTCAAATCATCAAGAGATAATTCCTTCATTTTTTCATCTGACATAGAAAACTCTCCTTTCACATATCTGTATAGATAAATTATAGGATTTATCAAGTTAAC
>JAFOIV010000120.1 GCA_017420535.1 Eubacterium sp.
TCGGCGACATCAAAGAAAAGGAAAGCCTGAGAGAAGCATATGAGATGGGACTTGGCATTAATTAAGTTGCTTGACGGATTTTGTCTCGTTTTGTCTCGTTTTGTCTCGTCTCGACCGACATTAGCACTTTTCTTATAGATTTAACGGTGCTATTATTATCATAGACAAGTGAGAGGTAAACAAAAGCCACTCACTTGTTTCATAAGGCAGCCAAGAATGCCTTTGACGAACTCCATCTGAAGAAGCTACGTGTCAGAAAACACAATATCACTCGATAATTCTATTTGGGGAATCTGTAGGTTTATGACTTATAGGTTCCCCTCTTTTTTCATTTCTGAAGAAAATTCCAGCAGAAGAATTTAGCGATTCCAAAATGAGACTGTGAATTAATTGAAAAATGCTGAAATGGTGGGATTTATATAGGAAAGTCTCATTGCAGTCTCACTGAGTCTCATGCGTAAATGAGACTTAGTTATAAAATCTATATATGAGACCTAAAACAAAACAACAAAAAAATATACTTTAAATGAAAAAGTAACTGAGACCCCGCTTCAATCAAGCATATGAGACCTTTGTTTGATCCGATAGATAGATGTTTAGTGTTTGATTAGTTTTGGACTAAGAATAACATCATACTGATTTTGTTGAATTTATGCTTGGTATGATTCGCGATGCCTTGCAAGAAATCAGTAAGGCGCAAAATGAACATAATGTCGTAATAAATGTCGCAAAAAATGTCGTAACAAATGAAGATAAAGTGATTTAGTTAATTAAGCCATATTTTTCATATAATAGCGGGGAAATGAATTGTAAAATTTATAAATTTAATATATAATCATTGTTGTTTTTTTAACATTAAAAGCTATGGAGGTATGTATGGGACTTTTTGATAAATTCAAGAAAAAGCAAAATTATCAGGATTATAGAAAACTCAATGAGGAAGAGTACTATATTGCTAAGCCCAATTTTTATGAACATAATAATGAGATCGTTGGAATATGCACTTTAACTGAGGGTGTGTTAACTTTATTACAAAAAGAATTAAATTACGCAGTTAATGAAAAAAAGATAGAAAACTATAAATTGGCAATTTTTAGTATGACTGATGATAAGGTTATTGCTCATTTAGATTATGATAAAGCGATTAAAGTGTTAGAGAATAATGCTCAAGCTAATTCAGATAATTATATTTTGGTTGAGCTAAATCTAGAAGAATTAAGAAAATTAATTGACGAATGTAATGGTGAGTTATAGGAGGACTTGTGATGGTAAAGGATGCTCTGCGTGTGCAGGGCATTTTTTAAAAAAATATAGTTAGCCATAACTAATAGAATGTGGTATTATGAAATTACAGACATAGTTGAACGATGGGAGGAAGCAAGCGATGGGATTATTTAAGAAATAAGGAGTACGTAAGCTTTTGACTGTTTTTCTTACAAAATTGTCAGTACTTGCAGCGTGGATATGCACGTTGTGTTAATACTAACTTATAAATGGAGGGAAAAAATGAAAGCAGATTATAAGAATTGGATGCCAAAAGGAATGGTATTAGGAGCTCTTGCAGTTGCAGTTGTATTTTGTATTGCGACTGTGGTTATAGGAATTGCATCTGTAGTGGGAAAGGTTATGCTGGTGCTAACAATCCTATGCGCAATAATGACACTGTGGATGTTTTTGATGCGCAGAGCTTTTTCTTACAATGGCAAGAGACAGATGTCAAAACAGATTATCGATGGTGTGGCTTCATATGTGGAAATTCCTGATGGTAGCAAGTGCCTGGATGTTGGTTGTGGTAGCGGTGCATTAAGTATTGCTGTTGCAAAGAAAAATCCCAATGCTCAGGTTATTGGAATTGATAGATGGGGCAAGGAGTACGCTTCATTCAGTAAGAATCTCTGCGAAAGTAATTCAGCAGCAGAGGGTGTAAGCAATACTTCTTTCCAACAAGGGGATGCCTGCAAGCTAGATTTTCCGGATGAGACCTTTGACGCGGTTATCAGTAATTATGTATATCACAACATTCCTAGTAAGGATAGACAGGCGATTCTTCTGGAAACACTAAGGACCCTTAAGAAGGGTGGCACCTTTGCTATTCACGATATCATGTCAAAGGCTAAGTACGGAGATATGGAAAGCTTTGTTAATAAGCTTAAGGACATGGGCTATGAAGAAGTTAAGCTGGTTGATACAACAAACGGAATGTTTATGAGTAAGTGGGAGTCTACATGGATGGCTCTTACAGGCTCAGCGATTCTTATGGGAAGGAAATGAATTGTAAAATTTATAAATTTAATATATAATCATTGTTGTTTTTTTAACATTAATAGATATGAAAAAATGCGGATATCCGCAAAAAATAATATATCAAATTGTAATACAGTTAGATGTAAAAGCAGGCAAACATAAAAAAGGAGATTTTGTAACGTGAAAAATATTAGATTTTATGAGGCAGAAAAGTATAATTCAGATGATTATGAAAAAGTAGAAGATATGATATATAAAACCATAGATAAAAAATCTTATGGTGAATATTTATCACTTGAGGGGTGTTCGGATACCGAGTTAGTCACGAAATTGCTAAAAACAGATGAATGGGTGCAGGGAACCGGTGATCTTTTCACAGAATACTTGATACTTACATATGATGGAAAAAGATACTATCGTGAGATAGATAATGTAGGAACAGATGATGATATTGTTTTCACCGATATACATGATCCATCAGAGCAAAATATTATTTATGTAACATCAATTATTTATGAGCCAGAACCTGAACTTGAAGAAAACGAACCTAGTGAGTCTTTTATTTCGCAGTATCCTTTAGAAGATATATTGGATGAGTTTTTTGTGTATTGTGAAGACATGTACGAAAAAGAGAATGAATCTGATAAGAATCATTCGTATGTTGAATTTGCAAGTGAAAAAATCGATGATATCAAAAAACTACTTTCTATTATTGGCAAGCATGTTTATAACAAACTGGAAGGCGAATATGTATATCTAAAAATAGAATAAAATTCGCACCCTCTGTGGGTCAATTTTATTTGACATTCAACAGGATTCTGTGCTATTGATAATAGTGAAATTAAAAAATCGGAGTTTGTAGAGGTAATGGCATGATTATTGAAACAGAGCGCTTAGCTATTCGTACTATGTCAGAAGATGAGATGCATAGATTAATTGAAAAGCAGACAGATAAAGAGTTAATAAAAGCTTATAGTGAAATGTTGCAGGAATCACTTGATCATCGTGATGCTTGGGCGTGGTATGCAACATGGGCAATAGAGAAAAAAGATGGAACGTACATTGGCGATTTATGTTTTAAAGGTTTGAATGATGATGGTTCTGTTGAGATTGGTTATGGAATCACAGAAGAAAATCAAGGAAAAGGATATGCAAAAGAAGCGGTTGAGGCGGTTATTGTTTGGGCATTAGATCAACCGGGAGTTCGTCAAGTTGAAGCTGAAACAGAGCAGGATAATAAGAAATCACAAAGAGTGCTTGAAAAGTGTGGCTTTTCGCCTTTGGGAATAATGGGTGGAGAAGGACCACGTTTCTACAGAACAGTTTGATAAATTCAAATTTGAATAGCTGAGGGGTGAGGTGAATATGATGAGTGACGTAATTATTCGATTAGAAACAGAACAGGACTATCGGGCTGTCGAAGAGATGACGCGCGAGTCCTTTTGGAATGTGTACAAGCCGGGGGCAGATGAACACTACTATGCGCATACCATGCGAAATCATCCGGATTATATACCGGAGCTGGATTATGTATTGGAAAAGGATGGCCGTATCATTGGCAACATCAAGTATACCAAGGCATGGTTGGAGGATTCTGAGGGAAATCGCAAAGAGATTGTATCTTTTGGACCGCTGTGTGTGCTACCGGAATTCCAGCGCCAGAAGTATGGAAAGTTGTTAATTCAACATTCTTTGGAGGAAGCTCGGAAGATGGGATATGAAGTGAATATCATGTTCGGTAATCCGGGAAATTATGTTAGTCGTGGATTTGTAAGCTGTAAAAAGAAGAACGTCAGTTGTTTCCAGAAGGGCAATTACCCAACGGCATTGTTGGTGTGCGAGCTTGTGCCGGGAGTGTTGGATGGTAAGGAATGGATGTACATTCCAAGCGCTGCGGCTGATTGCTGCGAAGATGTGGATGCTGTTGCAGCCTTTGACGCAACGTTTCCACCGAAGGAAAAGAAGTGGATGCCAAGCCAAGAAGAGTTTTATATTTATTGCAATTCTTCTGTGGTGCGGTAGCAGGAGCCTAGAAAAATAGAGACATCAAGGAGGACCTAAAATGAATAATACCGAAGCAACAAGAGAAAACTGGAACAAAATGGCGAGAGATTCCCTGAGGATGAGGAATGGGTAGTGGACTATTTGAATCACTCAGAACGTGCATATATACAGCCGTGGATAGAGTATAACGATGAGATCGAGGACTTTTTAAGTAAGAGTATTCACTATTCTATGTCTGATTATATGAGGGCAATTCGCCAAGCAGGTTTATACGTAGATATGATGGAGGAGCCAGCACCGCCTACGGAATGGGAACATAGTATGCCAGGAAGATATTATTCTTTTGTGGAGACTCCTACTTATATGATTCTGAAATTAAAGAAGATGTAAGTAGACAACTTCCAATTCAGAGAAGTCATTCTTGAGGAGACAGAAACGTATGAGGTTCTAGGTGAAGAATGGAAATGTAGGGAAATGATTTTAGAACGATAAATCGGGATTTATTTCGAATAATAATTCGGTGTTAGTCTATCAGAATTATGGATTATATACTTGTGGATTCAATTATGACGGCAATGTGTTTGTGCTCGTAACTGATGGCGGAATAATAATTCTTAGACGGATGTAATTTGGGGGAGGACAGTATGACAAGCAAACTATTATTACAGGCAATTGGAAAATATGTGTTGGGATTACTACTGTTTGGAGTGCTTCTTTTTGTCCCGGCAGGGACAGCATTCTATCCAAACGGATGGCTGCTGATGGCTGTTTTGTTTATTCCAATGCTCATTGCAGGAATCATTTTGAAATTCAAGAATCCGAGTCTTTTGAAAAAGCGCCTGAATGCCAAAGAAGAGGAAAAAGAGCAGAAGTCTGTTGTAGTTTGTAGTGGTGTGATGTTTTTGGCGGCGTTTATTGTTGCTGGGCTTAACTTCCGGTTTCAGTGGTTTTTGCTCTCGAACGTAGCGGTTATTGTCGGGACGGTGTTTTTTCTATTGGCATATGCCATGTATGCGGAGGTCCTAAGGGAGAATACATACCTTTCCCGAACGGTCGAAGTACAGGAAAATCAAAAAGTAATTGAAACCGGATTATACGGCATTGTTCGTCACCCAATGTATTCAGCAACGCTTGTTCTGTTCCTCTCAATGGGAATTATCCTTGGTTCGTTGTTTTCATTTGGAATTCTACTGTTCTATATTCCGATTATTGCAAAGCGAATGAAGAATGAGGAAGCAGTTCTTGAGGAAGGCCTTGAGGGATACAAAGAATATAAATCTAAAGTGAAGTATAAAGTGATTCCATATATTTGGTAGTGGTCCAAAATAAAGGAAAAATAAGGAAGAAAGATGAAAAAAGCAGCAAAAATTATAGGAATAATCTTAGCTGTATTGCTCCTAGTTGTCAGCATTCGCACTGCACTAACTATTAGTTGTTGTTTTTATCACAATTGTTCGTGTCACCAAGATAAACCGGAACAATGGGTGAGCAAATGAAGGGGGAATAACATGGCATTAATTCAAGTAAACTACTTATCAAAGGCATTATTTCGTACGGTTCCACTGAACGTGATTCTACCGGTGGACCGATTTGATGCAGACACGGATCGCTACCTAAATGGTCCGGAGCGCAAGTATAAAACCTTATATTTGTTGCACGGTCTTTTGGGCAATTATACGGATTGGGTGAGTCAGACCCGTATCCAGAAGTGGGCGGAGGAGAAAAACCTGGCGGTGGTCATGCCATCGGGAGATAATGCATTCTATTTTAACTCCAGAACACCATGGAACGATTACGGAACTTTCATCGGACAAGAGTTGGTGGAGATTACAAGGCGAATGTTTCCACTTTCCGATAAGCGGGAGGATACCTATATCGCCGGGTTGTCCATGGGAGGATTTGGAGCCCTTCGCAACGGAATCGTATACTCCGATACGTTTGGCTATGTAGCCGGACTTTCTGCTGCGGTGCATATTTTTGAAGATACTTCGGAAGAGGCCAACATCGGACTATTCGACAATATTGAAGAGGCATCCAAAACAGATAAGAATCCATGGGTAGCAGTGGAAAACATGCTGGCAGCAGGCCGCAGCGTACCGCACATATATATGGCCTGTGGAACACAGGATGATTTGATGCCTGCAAACATCGCATTCCGTGATTATTTAGAGTCGAAGGGAATCAAGGTTACTTGGGACGAGGATGACTACGGACATGACTGGGATTTCTGGGATAGCCAGATTAAGAAAGTGTTGGATTGGCTTCCACTAGAGTAGTGGACCATTTTAAGGGAGGAAGGAAAAATGATTACTAGAGATGAAGCATTTGAACTACTGAAGAAGTACAACAAGGATCCATTCCATATTCAGCATGCACTAACGGTGGAAGCTGTGATGCAGTGGTATGCGAAGGAATTAGGCTATGCAGAGGATGTGGAATATTGGGGAATTGTAGGTCTACTTCACGATATTGATTTTGAACTGTATCCGGAGGAGCACTGCCTCAAGGCACCGGAATTACTCCGGGAAGGCGGCGTTTCTGAAGATATCATTCATGGCGTTTGCTCCCATGGATACGGGATTACTGTGGGATGTGGGGTGACCATTGATGTGGAGCCGGTTCACCAGATGGAAAAAGTCCTGTTCGCAGCGGATGAGTTAACCGGATTAATCTGGGCAGCAGCATTGATGCGCCCATCTAAGAGCACGAAGGATATGGAGCTGAAGTCCCTTAAGAAAAAGTATAAGAGCAAGGGATTTGCAGCAGGTTGCTCCAGAGAAGTCATTGAGCGCGGTGCAGATCAGCTGGGATGGGAATTGGATCAGCTTCTGACCATGACATTACAAGCGATGGCAGCCTGTGAAGATGTCATCAATGATGAGATGGAAGCTGTAGCATAATCATGGTATGAAATGAGGGAATACATGAATTCTAGAGAATACTTGGAAATATTACATGTCGAGGAGCGGCTGAAGGATACGACAAGACATATGCTTTTGATGTTGTGGTATTTTCATCATGGCTTACAGAATTGAGAGAGACCATTTTGGAGGACACATTGAAGAAGATAGAGAATGGGAATTAGCTGGATTTGTAGAGTTAAATTCCAGTTTGTCGCTCAAACAAGATTTCGCAGTTTTGAAATAATGAAACTTATTTGCCGCATTGGCGAATGTATTAAATTGTTATAAGAGGATGACATGACACGATTAGAAGAGAAAAATCAGAAAATTATAGATGCAATAGTAAAAAAAGCGAAAAGGGTATGCCCGGAATCATTAGCATTGATAGGCATTTATGGTTCATTTTTGACCGGAGACATTTATTCTAAGTCTGACCTGGATTTGCTTATTTTGATTAATAATGATAGTGGTTGGCAATTAAGTTGTACATTTATTCAAGAAGATGAAATGGTGGGATACGATCTTTATTGTACCAATTGGGATAGTTTAAAGGATGATGCACAATATAATCATCCGAATATCTCTAAGTTAATGGATTCAAAAATCGTTTATTGTGCTGATAAAAAATATCTCGAAAAGTTGGAAAAATTAAGAAATACAGTTAAGGATAAGCTGGCTGTTCCACTTACAACACAAGATTATGATAAGTCGCTAAATTACTTGGAAGAGGCATATCATTATATAAACATTGCAAAGCAGTCTGCAAACAAAACTAAGATGTTAGAAGGTATAGGTGCAGCCATATACTATTTGGAGAATGCCGTTGCAATGCTGAATAAGAGATATTTTCGATTGGGAGTGAAACGAGCATATGATGAATTGAACGGTATGGAAAAGAAACCGGATATGTTTTGTGAATTGATAGAAAAAGTGATTTCTGCACCTACTGTTGATGATGCGAAAGAAGAGCTGATGTATCTTATAAAAGAGACTACGGAGATATTTGTTAAAGAAGGCTTAAGTCTTGGAAAAACGATTTGTGTACAAGATATATTGGAAGAGAAGAACAAAACGATTTTTGAGGATAATGAATCTCAAAATAACAGTAATAGAAAGGCTGTAACTGCTCATGCACTTGAAAAAACTTATGAGGAAATGTTTTCTAATTGGCGTAACAAAATGTACTTTGCGGCTGAAACAGAAAATAGACATTTAGCGTTTATGAGTTTGATTTCTTTTAACGCTATGTTATCCGAGATTAGCAGTGAATGGCGTATCGGAGATTACAATCCACTATCAGGTTATAATCCGGCAGATTTATACGCTACAGCACAGGCTTTTGACAGTACTTTAAAGGAATACCTTGAAGAATATAAAAAAATAGGTTTAGAGATAAATTGCTATGCAAATATCGATGATTTTGTATGTGATTATCTGTATAGTTAAATCGGAGGTTGTGGGTGAAAGTAATATGTTGAAGTTTTTACATTTGTTCAAGGAATATTATTTGGGAATATCATTTATCGGGATAGCGGCATTTTTGATTCAGGAAATTCCATATATTGTCATGCCACTGATTAAACCTGTATCAAATCCGATTATGAATATGACGAATGAGATTAAATGGATTGAGACGGTGCAGGGAATATTTGGTATGTTGTCAATGGTCTTACTGATGTTGATCATAAGAGATGATGTTAAGCTGATTCCAATAGAAACGGCCAAAGATAAGATGTTCCTTACACTGACGATTCTAATGATTCTGATTAACTTCATTGGATGGTTATTGTACTATATGGGGCATCAATATGGATGGCTGATCATAATCACTCAGTTTGCGGTTGTTCCGTTGTACTATCTTTTCTTTGGCTTTTGGAAAAATAATTACCTGTTGGTAGGGACTGCGGTTCCGTTTTTTGTGATTCATACCATAAATGGAATAATGAATTTTGCAGTTAGAAAATAATGGCGGAAGGGGTTAGTGGTTTATTAAACAGATTCAAATTTGTAAAGCGATTAAAGTTCAGTATAATTGATGAGGTATATCTGTATTATTGAAAGGAGCGGCCATGGAATATATTTATGTAACAAAAGATAACATCGAAGAGGAGCATATTTGCTGTGCGATATCAAATAATAAGGATGTTCAGGTTTCTTCTAAGAAGGCATGGCTTTCGGAGAGGTTTGATGAAGGACTTGTTTTTCTAAAGAGCGTAGAGCGCGGAAAGTGCTTTATCGAATATATCCCGGCGGAAAACGCATGGATTCCGATAGAGGCAGATGGCTATATGTACATTGACTGTCTCTGGGTGTCTGGGGCTTTCAAAGGACAAGGATATTCTACTGATCTACTTACTGCCTGCATCGAGGATAGTAAGAAAAAGGGGAAAAAAGGGCTTTGTATTCTTTGCGGTTCAAAGAAGAAACCGTTTCTGGCTGATCCGAAGTTTCTGAAGTACAAAGGATTTGTCGTGAGCGATGAAGCTGATAATGGTATTCAGCTTTGGTATATGCCGTTTGATAAAAATGCAAAAGCTCCAGTGTTTAAGGAATGTGCAAAACATCCGCATATAGAAGAGCAGGGATATGTTCTGTACTATACGAATCAGTGCCCGTTTAATGCAAAATATGTCCCGGTTTTGGAGCAGACGGCAAAAGAAAATGGTATTGAATTCAAGGCAATACATCTTGAAAGCAAAGAAGAAGCACAGAATGCACCGACACCAATCACGAATTATGCGTTATTCCATGATGGGGAGTATGTTACAAACGAGCAAATGAA
>JAFOIV010000121.1 GCA_017420535.1 Eubacterium sp.
CTGTAAGCTAAAGCGATTTCCACCACCTGCATAGCAGGTGGTTTATTTGTTTGGCCATTTACTGCTTCTTAAATTTCTATATTCTTTATGCCAAACGGGGCCATGCCCCAACAAAAAAACGCCGGAAGTTAAATAACTTCCGGCGCCATAAAACATATCACTGCACTACTGCATTTCTTCAAATATCTTCTCAGCTGAAACAAGTCTTACACATACTGTGAAGAGTGTTGCAGCTGTCTTTAAGTCTTCTATTGTTGGGTAAGTTGGAGCTACACGGATATTTGAATCGTGTGGATCCTTACCATATGGCCATGTTGCACCGGCACCTGTCATCTTAACGCCAGCCTTCTTAGCCTTATTTACAATAGCCTTAGCACAACCGTCAAGGGCATCAAAGCTGATGAAGTATCCTCCTCTTGGCTTTGTCCATGTACCAACACCAAGTCCTTCTAAGTTCTCATCAAAGATCTTCTCAACTGCTTCAAACTTAGGTCTGATGATATCTGCATGCTTCTTCATATGCTCTGTCATGCCGTGAATATCTGTGAAGAATCTTACGTGACGGAGCTGATTTACCTTATCATGTCCGATAGTCTGGTGTGTCATCTGACCCATGATATCCTCAAGGTTATTAAGTGAAGTTGCAAGAGCTGCAATACCACTTCCTGGGAATGTGATCTTAGATGTTGAAGCAAATTTATAAACCATATCAGGATTTCCTGCTCTCTTACACTCTGCAAGGATCTCAATAAGGTAATCCTGCTTATCATCATAAAGATGATGGATGCCATATGCATTGTCCCAGAAGATTCTGAAGTCTTTAGCTGCTGGCTTAAGTCTTGCAAAACGTCTTACTGTTTCATCATTATATGAATATCCCTGTGGATTTGAATACTTAGGCACGCACCAGATACCCTTGATTGCTTCATCTTCTGAAACAAGCTTTTCAACCATATCCATGTCAGGACCATTTTCTGACATAGGAACCGGGATCATCTCAATGCCAAAGTACTCTGTGATTCCAAAATGTCTATCATAACCAGGAACTGGACATAACCACTTAACTTTATCAAGTTTGCACCATGGTGTATTTCCCATGATACCGTGTGTGAAAGCACGTGCAACTGTATCATACATAACATTAAGAGATGAGTTACCATAGATTATGATGTTATCCGGATTATTCTCCATCATATCACCAATAAGCACCTTAGCCTCATTGATACCTGTAAGCACACCGTAATTACGGCAATCTGTTCCATCTTCACAGATAAGGTCTGCTGATGAATTAAGGGCATCCATAAGTCCCATAGAAAGATCAAGCTGTTCACGGCAAGGCTTTCCACGGCTCATATCAAGGGAAAGATCCATATCCTGGAATCTCTTGTATTCCTTCTTAAGGGCTTCGATCTCGATACTGAGTTCTTCTCTTGTCATATCTCTGTATGCTTTCATATCTGTTCCACTCCTGACTAATTTTTTTATATTACTACTTTTCGCATTATATCACGAAAATTTCGTTTTTCCACTATTTTCTTTAAATTTTAGCAATATCTATAATTTTTACTTAAAAAAATAAAGTAATATGTACATCTAATGTATCTTCTCGGCGGATGTTCCTGCTTACCATTCTCACTGAATGTTATTTCTTCACGTTCTCCAAAAAAATAAAAGCCACGGAGAGTATTAACCCACCGCGGCTTTTTATTTTTTTATATCCCTCTGGATAAATCTAAATACTTAGATCTTATATCTTATAACTGAGGACCTGCAGCAACAAGAGCCTTACCAGCATCATTTGTTGTGTACTTAACGAAGTTCTTCTGGAATCTCTCAGCAAGATCCTTAGCCTTAGCTTCCCACTCTGAAGCATCAGCGTATGTATCTCTAGGATCAAGGATCTTAGGATCAACTCCTGGAAGTTCTGTAGGAACTTCGAAATCAAACATAGGGATCTTCTTTGTAGGAGCTGTCTTGATATCGCCGTTAAGGATAGCATCGATGATACCACGTGTATCCTTAATTGTGATTCTCTTTCCTGTTCCGTTCCAACCTGTATTTACAAGGTAAGCCTTAGCGCCATTTGCTTCCATCTTCTTAACGAGCTCTTCAGCGTACTTTGTTGGGTGAAGCTCAAGGAATGCCTGACCGAAGCAAGCTGAGAATGTAGGAGTTGGCTCTGTGATACCACGCTCTGTACCAGCAAGCTTAGCTGTGAATCCTGAAAGGAAGTAGTACTTTGTCTGCTCTGGTGTAAGGATTGATACTGGAGGAAGTACTCCGAATGCATCAGCTGAAAGGAAGATTACGTTTTCAGCAGCAGGACCAGCTGAAACCTTATTTACTTCTGCAGCAATGTTGTTGATGTGTGAGATAGGATATGATACACGAGTATTCTCTGTAACGCTCTTATCATCGAAATCAATCTTTCCATCAGCAGCTACTGTTACGTTTTCAAGAAGAGCATTTCTCTTGATAGCGTTGTAGATGTCTGGCTCAGACTCTTTATCAAGTCCGATAACCTTAGCGTAGCAACCACCTTCGAAGTTGAATACACCGTTGTCATCCCAACCGTGTTCGTCATCACCGATTAAGCGACGCTTTGGATCTGTAGAAAGTGTTGTCTTACCTGTTCCTGAAAGACCGAAGAAGATAGCTGTGTGCTTTCCTTCCATATCGCAGTTAGCTGAGCAGTGCATTGAAGCGATGCCCTTAAGTGGAAGGTAGTAGTTCATCATTGAGAACATACCCTTCTTCATTTCTCCACCGTACCATGTGTTGATGATAACCTGCTCACGGCTTGTGATGTTAAATGCTACGCATGTCTCTGAGTTAAGACCAAGCTCAGCGAAGTTCTCAACCTTAGCCTTTGAAGCGTTGTAAACTACGAAGTCTGGCTCGAAGTTAGCAAGCTCTTCCTCTGTAGGAACGATGAACATGTTCTTTACGAAATGTGCCTGCCAAGCAACTTCAACGATGAATCTAACTGCCATTCTTGTATCAGCGTTAGCACCGCAGAATGCATCAACTACGAAAAGTCTCTTGTTTGAAAGTTCCTTCTTAGCAAGTTCCTTAACTGTAGCCCATGTCTCTTCTGTCATTGGATGATTATCATTCTTATATTCATCTGATGTCCACCATACAGTGTCCTTTGAATTCTCATCCATAACGATATACTTATCTTTAGGTGAACGACCTGTGAATACACCTGTCATAACATTAACTGTATCAAGCTCTGTGTTCTGACCTACTTCATATCCTTCAAGACCTTCTTTTGTCTCTTCCTCGAATAATAATTCATAAGAAGGATTGTAAACAACTTCAGTTGTTCCTGTAATGCCATACTTTGTTAAATCGATGTTTGCCATTAATCTTAACCTCTTTCTTTAAAATATATATTTAAAACTGCTTTGGGGAACTCCCCTTATTGAGTTTCATTTACCGAACCTAATTATAACCATTAAAAACTTTAAAATCAATATGACAACAGTACCAAAACAGTAAAATTGTCCCAAAAATGGCTATTTTCGGCGTATAATTTACAACCTGTTACTGCTTTTCAATGATATATTTATCAACAACTTTTGAAAGGATATCATACTTTACAGGACCAGCATCAAGAACTACCTTATGGAAAGCGATAGGATCAAACTTATCTCCAAGGTAATCTTCTGCCTTTTCTCTCTGTTCAAGCATTTCATAATATCCCATTGAATAACTGAGATATACCGCAGGATCGCCCTTTACTATTTTAAAGATCTCAGCTGCTCCATCAGAACCAAATCCGCTTGTGGTCATATAATTTGCAACATCATCTACTGTCCATCCTTCGTAGTTAACACCAAGATCTATTCTTCCATATACTAAGTAACCAAGACTTTCATTAAATACTGAAAGCTTTCCAAGTTCCTTCTTATATTCTGAGCCACCAAAGTCATATAAGTACATAGCTTCATAACTTGAATAAACAGCCCAGCCTTCCATATAACCTAACTCATTTCCAAGTGATCTTACTGGATGTGGGTTAGTTGACATGTAATATGCATTTTGATACATATGTCCAGGACAGCCTTCATGAGCAAGTGTATTCCAAAGGGTATCTGTGTTTTTACCATTTACTCTGATGATGTTATGTTCCTGATCATCAATAGCAGGTGACATGTAATATGCCAGTGTAGAACCCATTACTTCTTCAAGGCTCTTTGGAAGATAAGCAACATCATAATTGATCTTATTCATTCTAGGATACTGAGCCATATAATTATTCATAAGATCATCGATCATTTCACGAGGCTCTTTTTCCTTCTCTGCATCGAAAAGGGTGGCATAATTATCTGCAAAATAAGTATATGCATCAGGCTTAACTGTAACGATAACACCCATAGCAGACACGGCTTTTTTCTGTCTTGTTTCAAGAGTCTTTATCATTTCTTCAGGTGTCTTCTCTGAACCTGTATATACCTTGAGGAGGTGCTTATAATACTCAACACCTTCGTCTCCATAACCATAAAGACCTGTATTATTTTTACCAGTACCTTTAAGCTTTGCCATACTGTCCTTAATATTGTGGAATGTAGGTAAAATGTATTTCTTTACAGCTTCTGCATCTTTCTTCTTATAATCTTCTTTTTCTGCGTCAGTAAGAAAGTCTAACTTGTCGATATTATCATTGAAGCATGTGATAAGAAAATGCTCATCTCCTTCATTTGCAAGGAATTCATCACACTGTTCGATCACAGCATCAATGTTCTCATCGCTCATCATATATCCAGATGCTGCCTTCTCATTTTCAAAGTCGATCATAGCCTGAACGTAGCCTGGAATCTGTCCAAGAATTGTGATGTAATCCTCCACATCTTTCTTATCATCAAATCTGTAATGAGTTAAATTAGTACCTATATTTCCCTGGAAGCCTCTCATATATGAAAATGGCTCGTAGAAATTTCTATGTTCGTATGTATAGACATCATCCTCTAAATTTGATTCTAACCAAAGATAATCAATATACTGAGTTTCAGTAAGTTTTGCGTCTTTAAACTTATGAAGTTCATCTAATTTCTTCTGATTGTGTTCTTTTGCCTCTGCAAATGCTTCTACTGACAGATCTGCATCCCCCACAGTTGCTACTGGAGGTTCTACTCCAAACTTACTGCCATCTTTTACAAGATAATTATATGATAATGTATCTGCAGTAACAGCTTCTTTAAAATAATCATCAAGGAATTTATTGAATTCCTCATTATCTTTACTGGCAAATTTCATATCTACAAAAGACCTGTCAAGAGTAGCTTCCCCTGAATGTACTTCCTCTGTTGGCTCCTCTGTAGCTGTAGTTGCCTCTGTTGTTACAACACTCTCTGTTGTTTCTTTTTCTTTTTTCTTGCCACAGCCACTTAATCCAAGCATCATGGACGCTGCAAGTATCACAGCTGTAACTTTCTTTAACTCGAATTTCTTCAAAATTAAAAAACTCCTTTTCCCATATTTTTTCAGTTCCTTCAAAAAACTAAAATCCTCTACATTTTATAACATAAAAAGAGAGTCTGCAACGACCAACTACAGACTCTCTAATTTGCCCTTATATAAGGACTTTATTTTTCTTTTTCTTTATAATGATGAGCCTGTTCAAGCATCATGCTCTTTACCTTCATCAGTCTGACCTGAGTACTTCTCTCGTTCTCATCCAGCTTCATGGTAATATATCTGATTCCTTCCTTTGTTTCAGGAATTATAACATGTTCAAGAGCATTAACTCTACGTCTCGTCTTTTCGATCTCAGCCGCCATAAGCTGACATGATTTCTCAACTTCTGCAAGCTTTAACATATCTGGAAAAATGTCTGCAAGTGAAGTAACTGCATCATCCAAATCTCCTGATGTATAAGCATAACCATAAGAATAGATATCATTTTCATCGGCGGACTTCATCTTAAAATCAAAGACCGGTATATCGACACTCATTACATTCTTCTTACCCTGAATAAGGCTAGCTTCCTGTTTTGGTGCCATAAGTGATGTTCGAAGAATCTCATCAGACATTCCTGCCTTCGCAAGTACAAAATTGCTATTGGCTCTCTTTATCCCTGCCTCGACTTTCTTTCTGAGTTCCATATCAACTTTAACAAGTTCGAGGAATTCTCTCATAAGCTCATCTCTTTTATCCTTAAGAAGTCTGTGTCCCTTAACTGCAGTTCCAAGTTTTTTCTTAAGACGGGTGAGCTCCATTCGGGTAGGATTTACCTGTACAGATGCCATCCTATCCCTCCTTATTTATCATAATACTCATCGAGCATCTTATCATTAATTCTCTTAAGTTCTGATCTAGGTAAGAGACGAAGAAGATCCCAACCAATATTAAGAGTCTCTTCAATATCTCTGTCTGCTCTATATCCCTGAGATACATATTCCTTTTCAAATGCATCAGCGAACTTAGCATAGAGAAGGTCAATATCTGTAAGAGCTGCTTCACCAAGGATGACCATAAGTTCCTTAGCTTCCTTACCACGGGCATATGCAGCAAAGAGCTGGTTCATAGTAGCCGCATGGTCTTTTCTGGTCTTTCCTTCACCGATACCTTTATCCTTAAGACGAGAAAGTGATGGAAGAACATCGATTGGAGGTGTGATACCTTTACGATAAAGTTCACGAGAAAGGATGATCTGTCCCTCTGTGATATATCCTGTTAAGTCAGGAATTGGATGTGTCTTATCATCTTCCGGCATAGTAAGTATAGGAATAAGTGTGATAGAACCATTCTTACCTCTCTGACGTCCTGCTCTCTCATACATCTGAGCAAGGTCAGTGTACATGTATCCTGGATAACCTCTACGTCCTGGAACTTCCTTACGAGCTGCTGATACTTCACGAAGAGCATCTGCATAGTTTGTGATATCTGTCATGATAACAAGAACATGCATATCCTTCTCAAAAGCAAGATACTCAGCTGCAGTAAGTGCCATGTGAGGAGTTGCGATACGTTCAACCGCTGGGTCATTTGCAAGATTTATAAAAAGTACAGTTCTGTCGATGGCACCACTTTCACGGAATGATTCCTCAAAGAAATGAGCCTCTTCGAATGTGATACCCATAGCAGCAAATACTACGGCGAATTGTTCATCTGTTCCTTTAACCTTTGCCTGTCTTGCAATCTGAGCTGCAAGCTGAGCATGTGGAAGACCTGAAGCTGAGAAAATAGGGAGCTTCTGTCCACGAACCAGTGTATTAAGACCATCGATAGCTGACACACCAGTCTCAATGAATTCTGAAGGATAAGATCTTGCAGCAGGATTCATTGGGAGACCATTGATATCCATTCTTGCATCTGGAATAATCTCCGGTCCATTATCTATTGTTCTTCCAAGTCCATCAAATACACGGCCAAGCATATCTCCTGATACCCCCAGCTCCATTGTATGTCCAAGGAATCTAACCTTACTACTTTCAAGATTGATACCAGTTGATGCTTCGAAAAGCTGAACTAATGCATCAGTTCCATTTATTTCAAGGACCTTACATCTTCTCTTTTCTCCGTTAGAAAGTTCAATCTCGCCGATTTCATTGTACTTTACATCTTCAACGCCTTTAACAAGCATAAGAGGTCCGGCTACTTCCTGTATTGTACGATATTCCTTTGGCATGATCACTCCTCCTTTCCAACAAGACTTGCAGCTTCACGAACAACTGCGTCATGAACTTCTTTATATTTTGCGTCGATATCTTTCTCTTCTGTATATTTGAAACGACCGATATCTTCACGAGTCTTCATTTTAACTACATTGTTAATGCTTGCTCCACCTTTAAGAGCCTTATTACCCTCTTCATAGAAGAGATGTACTAACTTCATCATATAGAACTGCTTCTTCATTGATGTATAAGTATCTATCTCATCAAATGAGTTCTGGTGAAGGAAGTCTTCACGTATTGATCTTGCAGCTTCCATTTTAAGACGGTCAGCAGGTGAAAGTGCATCCATACCTACCATCTTAACGATTTCATTAAGAGATGCCTCTTCCTGAAGTAAAGCCATAAGTTCCTGTCTAAGTGGCATCCACTCTGCATCAACATTCTTATCAAACCATTCACCCATATCATCGAGATAAAGTGAATATGAATTCAGCCAGTTGATAGCTGGGAAATGTCTCTGATAAGCAAGAGATGAATCCAGTGACCAGAATACCTTAACTATACGAAGTGTAGCCTGAGATACTGGCTCTGAAATATCACCACCTGGAGGAGATACCGCACCGATAGCTGAAAGTGCGCCTTCTCTTTTGTCTTTACCAAGAGCAACTACATGACCTGCTCTTTCATAGAACTGAGCAAGACGTGAAGCAAGGTATGCAGGATATCCTTCTTCACCTGGCATTTCTTCAAGACGACCAGACATTTCACGAAGTGCTTCTGCCCAACGGCTGGTTGAGTCTGCCATAAGTGCTACTGAGTATCCCATATCTCTAAAGTACTCTGCTAAAGTAATACCTGTATAAATAGAAGCCTCACGGGCTGCAACAGGCATATCTGATGTATTTGCAATAAGGATTGTTCTCTTCATGAGAGACTCACCTGTCTTTGGATCCTTAAGTTCTGGGAACTCATTAAGAACGTCTGTCATCTCATTTCCACGTTCTCCACATCCAATATATACAACGATATCTGCATCTGCCCATTTAGCCAGCTGATGCTGTGTAACTGTCTTACCTGATCCGAATGGTCCAGGTATAGCAGCAACACCACCCTTAGCAATAGGGAAGAAAGCATCAACTACTCTCTGTCCTGTTACAAGTGGAGTCTTAGGTGGAAGTTTCTTTAAATATGGACGTCCGCGACGAACTGGCCACTTCTGCATTAAAGTAAGTTCCTTATCACCCTTATCTGTTTCTACAACACATACTGTCTCTTCAACTGTATATGTTCCGCTTTTAATTGATTTGATCTTACCAGTGATACCATAAGGAACCATGATCTTGTGAAGAACAACTGATGTCTCTTCAACAGTTCCTATGATGTCTCCTGCTTCAACTTCTTCTCCAACCTTTGCTGTGGCTTTGAATTCCCACTTAGCATCTCTGTCGATAGATGGAACATCGATACCTCTTGCAAGAAGATTTGAATTTGTTGATTCAAGGATCTTTGTAAGCGGTCTCTGAATACCATCATATATAGAACCTATAAGACCAGGTCCCAGTTCAACTGAAAGTGGTGCCTCTGTATCTTCTACAGGTTCACCAGGTCCAAGACCTGATGTCTCTTCATATACCTGGATTGATGCTTCGTCACCGTGCATCTCTATTATCTCGCCGATAAGACGTTCTTTACTAACACGAACAACGTCATACATATCAGCATTTCGCATTCCTGTGGCAATAACCAGAGGTCCTGCGACTTTTTTAATCTGTCCAACTACGCTCATGGAGCTTAAATCTCCTTCCTATTAATCTTTTCCATTGAACAGAATGTCTGATCCAACTGCCTGCTCAACTGATTTATGAACTCCTCTAAGGCCTTCACCTGTATTTCCTTTAACACCAGGAATAAGGATAATGGCCGGAGTCATCATTTCTTTATATTTAGCTATTTCCTTTGTAAGTACTGAAGCTGTTTCTTCTGTAACATATATTATTCCGTATCCGCTGCTAGTAAGGCTTTTCAGTATCCTTGCTGCCTCTTCACTATCATCAACTGGAAATGTATCAAGGCCAAGTGCAGCGAAACCATAAATGGAATCATAATCACCAAGAACTGCAATCTTATTATCCATACATCTTCCTTACCCTTTCTCTGATAGTTTCTTCAGGGAATCCATTCTCTTTTGCTGTTACGATGATCCTTACTGTTCTTATCTCATTTTGTCTTGCGAGATAGTAAGCAACCACTGGTCCACTGCCCATGGTATTATGCTTTTCTCCCATGAGGCTGGCCATTATATGATCGTCGCACCATTTTTCAAATGAGGAATAGGATTCCTTGATAGCATTTACAGCATCGCCATAGCCCTTCTTTTCAAGGAAGCTATAAACAGCTTCAAGGCTTTCTGCTGCTGCATCTGCAAGCTTTGATACATTGAGTGACTGACAAGGAGCAAGAGCTTCCTCAAGGAATGCTCTCTTTCTCTTAGTAGATGCTGCTCTTACAGCAATCTTTATATCAGCCATTGCAACCTTGGATTCCGCATAATCAGAAATGAATTTATCCTTAGATTTCTTTGCTACTTCTTCTGTTGCATCAAGACAAGCTCTGTCTACCATAATATCTAATCTCTGGCCGTCTCTTGTGGTCAGCATCAGTTCTTTCGCTTTAGCTGCCACTGATCTCATATGCTCCGGAAGCTTTTCATAATCATTTTCTTTAAGGACCTTAAGAAGCATTTCTCCTGAAAGATCATCAATGCTGTAAAAAGCTTTCATGTCTTCATTACCAGTGCACACTTCTTTTATAGCCGCCTTAAGATTATGATATTTTTTATCATAAGAAAGTACATCTATTATTGATTCATCAACCTTAAGACTACTAAGAATATTTCCTACTTTTGTCTCTTCGGCTGAAAAAACCTTATCTATATCATTTTCTGAAGAATCACTGCCCCAGCCTTTTTCTTTTACAAACTGGAGTATATCTTTTTTATCCTTCATTCCGATAAGAGTCTGAATATCTGTATCAGAAAGAAGAGTTTTTTCTTTTACACGGATACTGGCAACTGCATATATATAATCTGCATTCTTCATATCGCCTTCTCCTTTACCAAAGAACTTTATTAACTACATCCACTAGATGCTCTCTATTTTCGTCGAACACTGATTCAATTGAAGAATTAATCTCGATTCGTCCATATCTAAGGATAAGCCCTCCATCAATGTCAGCTTCATCATCAGACATTGTAAGGGATCCGCCCTTTTTCTCTGCTATCTCATTTGCTTTTTTAATAAAGTCAGCAGCGACTCTTGATCTGTCCTTCTTATTCAGTAATACTTCACCAGCTTCTCCTAATGCTGATTTCTCAACCATTGTAAGAAGTAATTCTGTATAATCTGAATCTGACTTTGTAAGGAGCTTTTCTTTTGCCTTAGCAAGAACTGATTCGATGATCTCCTGTTTTTCTTTTAAGATACGAAGCTTTAAAACCTGTTCTTTTTGTGAAGCAGTTCTTCCATCTTCAATCTTTTCGGCTTTTTCTCTTACAGCCTTCTGTTCTTCTGAAAATATACGGCACTCTTCTTTAGCATTATTTATAATTGCTTCTGCTTCTTTTTTTGCTGTTTCAATTATTTCGGCAGCCTTCTTTTCAGCATCTAAAGCAATTGCTTCAGTTATTTTTTCTATTCCTGCCATACTTTTTCTCCTGTTGATCCTAATTATTTCAAAATATTTGTTACAGATAAAATTGAAATAAGAAGTGCGAGAATAGCATATGTCTCAACCATTGCTGGGAAAAGCATAGCCTTACCGAACTGATCAGGCTTCTTTGCTACAACGCCGATTGATGCAACTGATGTCTTACCCTGGTAGATAGCTGAGATAAGTCCAACTATAGCGATTGGAAGGCAAGCTACGAAGAAAGCAAATCCCTGCTTTGTTGTAAGCTCTGCGATGTTTCCACCAAGAAGACCGATCTGTGAAAGAGCTATGAATGTAACAAGAAGACCATAGATACCCTGTGTACCTGGAAGAAGCTGAAGGATAAGAACCTTAGCGAACTGATTTGGATCCTCTGATACTACTCCTGCTGCTGCCTGACCACCCATTGCTACTCCGAGTGCTGAACCTACACCTGCGAGAATTGTTGCAAGTGCTGCTCCTATTAATGCTATTACAACTCCTGTTGTCATGAAATTAATCCTCCTTTATTTCTACATATCTATTAATTGTCTTAAATGGTTCAAATGGCTTACCTCCGCCATCATAGAACTTTCCAAAAAATTCAACATACTGAAGACGGTTTGTATGAACATACGCACCCAGTAAGTTGATAAGTATATTAAGTGTATGTCCAAGTATGAACACCACTATGAATATGACAGCCCCCACTGGACTATTTCCATTCATGCTGGCCATCATGTTGATAACATTTGCGATAACACCTGTTGCAAGTCCCAGTGCCAGAAGTCTTGAATATGAAAGAACGTCTGACAGCCAGCCTGTAACACCATATATATCGTAAGCTCCTAAGGCCACTCTAAGTCCCCAGTTCTTATTTGCTCTTCCTGACATAAGAAGTATTATCACAAGTCCCGCAATTGTAATCACCTTTGAAGCAGTTACAAGAGCTGGTGAAAATACTATCTGTCTTCCTGCAATTGATGCAAAGATACTTGATGGAAGAAGCATAAGTACAAGGCCTGTAATAAAGAGATACCAGGAAATGATATCTGACACAAAACCTATCACATCATGATTCTTAAGATATTCATAACCCTTCATGGCAAGACCTGCATAAAGGTGAATAAGTCCAAATAACATACAATATATAAGAAGTTTCATTGGATTCTCCAATGGAGCAAACCAGATAGGCTTAAGAACCTGTTCTGTTGCCGGAACTCCAAAGAAAGTATGTGCTATTACATCTATTGCGTCTCCGAAGAATCCGCCATACATAAATCCCCAGAATGTAGTTGAAAGCCCACACCAGAAGAAAAGCTGTATCATCTTCTTCAGGCCTGTGGCTATTCTCTTATGCTTTAATAATACAATGCCACAAATGATAGACATCACCAGTCCATACCCTGCATCTGAAAGCATCATTCCAAAGAAGAATACATAGAATATGGACATTACTGTTGTAGGATCTACCCTTCCATGCTGTGGAAGTCCATATGATTCAAGTACTCCCTCTGTACAAGCAGAGAACTTATTATTTTTTAATACCACTGGTTCATCTTTTACATCATCTTCAGAAATCTCTTCATACTCGATGACTACTTCGTATTTCTCTTCCAATGCATTTTTAATAGCATCAGCCTTATCCTTCTCAACCCAACCTTCAATAAAGAAAGCATTCTTTGACTGAGGGATAGTACCAAGGATACGATATTTCTCTGATCTTGTTCTGAAATAATCCGCCGCTACTTTAAATGTCTCTATGTTTTGTGTCATAGAATCCAGTTCTTTTTTGTAGCCTTCGATTTTTTCTTCTTCTGCCTTAATTTCTTTACGTCTCTTCTCAATTGCCAGATCAGGAACACGATGTGTAAGATATGGAAGCTTAATATATCCTTCACTTCTCATATTTTCTTCCACCTTGTCAGCTATACTGTTATGAGCTATGACACATACGTTGGATACCTGATTATCCACGCCAAGCACTTTAACAGTAATAGGCTGCTCATCCTCCATGTCTTTTACGGCAATATTGATCAGTTGCTCTTCAGTGAGAAGCATTGGAAAACTACCGATAAAGATCTTCGTCGTCTTTGTCTTTTCACTGTTAAGTGGAATATCAAGGCTCTGCCATGGCTTAATAGAAGCAATCTTATTTTCTTTTCTAAGGATAGTGGCTTCACTCTCACTTATGCTTTTCTCAAGTAAAAGTACCCTATTCATCTGTGAATAGATTTTTTGCCGCTGGCTTATAACCTCATCCCATTCAGATTTTAAGATTAGCTTATTTTCAAGATTAAGTAACGCCTTCTGTCTCTTGGTGTCATATTTTTTAAGAAGTTCTATAGCATGTTCAAAGTCATCAGCAATCTTCTGATATCTGACCTTGTCCCCAGCCGTATCCATCTTATCAAATAATTCATCAGCTGATTCAGAAATGGCTACTTCCACGGCACCAGTTCCTTGCAAGAATTCCAGTACACTCTTACGGTCTTTCTTAAGCCCGTAGATACCGATTCTTTGCATTTCTACTATTGCCACTGAAAATACCTGCCTTTCCTATTCTTTTTATAAACAAGCAGTTATAACTGCGTCTATCGCAGCTTCTTCTTTACTGCCGGCTTTCTTTCTTAAATCTGCCGCTTTACTGTCGGCATCTTTTCTGGCTGAAAGGAGATGTTCTTCTCTCTTCTTCTCAAGAGTCTGTAAATCAGTCTCTTTATCAGCCTGAGCTTTTTTTCTAGCATCTTTGATCAACTTGTCAGCTTCTTCTTTAGCCTTACTTATTATCTTTCCAGCTTCTTCTTTTGCTGCCTCAAGCTTTTCATCAGCTGCTTTTTCTGCAGCACCAACTGCATTCATTGCATCTAAGATCACTTTTTTCACTCCTTTACATTTATTTAGAGATTAAAACTCTATATAAAAACCACATGTCCCATTATAGTTTCAGGATTATAAGTGGTTCAATGGTACAAACACCATTAAGTGTTACCTTCATTACCACAAATAGCCTTATCTGTTACCTTAAAAAATACTGATCTTATCAGTCATTCAAGATGAATTTATCTATTACTTCAGCTATTCCATCATTATCATTTGATGCGGTAATGTAATTTGCGGCCTCTTTAACCGCTTCCTGAGCATTTTCCATTGCAACACCTACTGCCGCATATCTAACCATGGAAATGTCATTAAATCCGTCACCACAACAGATTGTATTTTCATATTCAATTCCAAGTGGTCCGATTATCTTCGCGAGAGTCGTTGCTTTATCAATTCCCTTAGCCATAACCTCCACAAAGAAAGGTTCTGAACGTAAGATATTTAATTCATCCCCATATATTTCCTGAAGCTCAAGCATATGCTTCTCTGAAACCTGAGGATTATCCGTCATTAAAATCTTATATGGATCGTAATCGATAACATTTACAAAATCCTTTACAGCAGCTATAGATAAACCTGTCAGATCAGACTCTAATCTGAGATATTTTGTTATTTTATTTGCTGCATATATCTGTGGAAATGTTCCCTTATCCATATCTTTTGAATAAGTTCCGATTCCCATCTCATGTTCCATGGCATAGTTATAAATGCCTTCCACATATTTTTGAGGAAGCCTGTGCAAATAGATGTCTTCTCCAGTGGCACAATCCACAACTCTTGCTCCATTAAATGTGATGGTATATCCACCATATTTTTTCAGTTCCAGCTCATCTACATAGCGCTGAACCCCTGGAGTTGGGCGACCTGAAGCGATCATCACCATATGTCCAAGTTCAAGTATCTCCTTGATCTTTCCTTTTGTTTTTGGAGTTATTTCTTTTTTTGAATTTGTCAGTGTGCCATCAATATCCAGCACAAGAAGTTTTTTCTTCATAGCGTCCCTCTTATTTCATTGAACATTCTGTTTGAGTATACCACAGAATGACACAAAATAGACACTTTTTTGTATATTTTAGTAAATTTTCTACGTAAATTTTTAATTTTATAATGCATTATGCATATTATGATACGATAAACCGCCTTAACAAAGCTTCCCTTAGTTTGAAAAAAGAGGCTTTTTATATAAAGAAACCCTCGGTTTAACACGGGATTGTCAAACCAAGGGCTATATAGAATATTTTATGAGGGCTTTTTTAGCGGGCTGGCAAAGATGCCAGCCACATTTTTATATGTGCAGGAGGATGAGGGGTAAAATAGGGGGGGAGGAGGTTTTAAAGCTCATCAGACTGGGAAAGAGGTCTTTGAAGAGCTATCTCAAGGTTACCATTCTTTGTTCTAAGTTCATCCACCATTTCCTTTACAGATGTCCCCTTACTAAGGAGAACTCTGTATCTAAGTTTATATAAACTGCCCATATTTGCAGTTTTAACTTCTTCAAGTTCATAGGTAATAAGATATTTGCTTAAGATTTCATCAAATTTCCCTTCAAAATCAAGATTTTCAGGAACCTGGATCTTAAGGATACGCTCTTCCTTTTTCATGCTTCCAAAATCAGCTATTGTAAGGATAAGCATTATAACAGATATACCAACTGCTGCTAATACAGCTATTCCGATATATCCCATACCAGTAGCAAGTCCTATAGCCATAACAAGGAATATTGCTGATATTTCCTGGCCCTTACCAGCTGCGGATCTGAATCTTACTAAGCTGAAAGCACCCGCCACTGCTACACCGGCACCTATGTTTCCATTTACCATCATTATAACTATCTGTACTATTGCAGGAAGGACTACGAGACTTATAAGAAAGCTCTTTGAACACTGATTATTGATCCTATATATAAAAGCAACAAACAAACCGCAGAGTATAGATGTAAGTGATGCTATCAGCATCTGTTCTCCAGTTAATTGTGTTGTTGTAAAAATTGTTCCAAAAATACTAAGCATAACAAGCACCTCCTCTTTTTAATCTCTCTCTTCTTTCGTTATAGATAAAACTCTTTTCTTTTTCATATTCTTTAGCCATTGCCATTTCTCTTTCTATCTCTAACATTTCCACATAACCTCTTCCATATTTTGAAAAGGATGTTGGAAAGATACCAAGTTCACTAAACATTCTGGATAGTTCTAATGGAAATGCATTTCCAATCTTTACTTCCATCAGATGCTGTCCCTTCTCTAATATTTCTTTGCCATAATTTCCTTTCTTTAATGATAGATCCTCTGTCCTCCATGTAATGTCCTTATCAAATGTAATACGAAGCTTTGGATCTTCTACCCCTGCCATGGCAATCCTTTTATAACAGATTGCCATTTTAGGAGCTATTCCCGGATACATATCTATAAAGCTGTCAATTTCACGTCTTATCTGGGATTTATCTAAAAGCACCTCTTTTTCTCCATTTAAGTAATCCACTGCTGTCTTATATGGCGCTGATATTCTTCTTTTATAAACAATTCCATCATACTTCTTCTTTATCTCTATAAAGCTTGTACTGTCCTTTGATGCAGTACCATAGCTCCTTAATCTTAGCTTTTCTTTATAAAGAGGTTTGTCTAAAGATGTCTGTATCAGATTAAAATTCTCTGTGTCATAATATATGTTTAAAATATCTGTTTCACCGTATCCATCAACCTCTGCATATCCCTTTAAAAGTTTTCTGAGAGCTTTATACTGTTCATGGGAAAGGAGATATTTTACTTCTTTTCTTTTAAATACATCCTGAAAATCACCCATTGCAATCACCCTTTCTGTTCTTGATGGATTTACTATATAATTTCAATCTTAAAAAAAACTTAAAAAAAACTTAAAAAAAAAAGAACCAACACTGATATGTGTCCAGGATTCTGGGTACATATCATACTGGTTCTTTTTTTAATAATTATATTTAAAATTACCTTATCTATTTTAGTTCTTTCCTTAGGCTTCAGCCTTCTTTAAATGTTTCCCGTCATAATTATATATAGTCTTTAATATGATCGGTGTGATTATAGAACTTGTTATGATAAGAAGAATAACTGCTGTAAAGAATTTACTCTCCATCATTCCTGCCTTAAGGCCACGCTGGGCAACGATAAGAGCAACTTCTCCTCTTGTCATCATACCTACACCAATCTTTAACGCATCTGAAGTATTATATTTAAGGATTTTTGATATCAATCCACATCCTATGATCTTTGCAAAAAGTCCAACTAATACAAAGCCCGCTGCAAATAAAAGGACTGTAGTATCAATCTCTTTTAAATTAGTCTGAAGACCGATACTTGCAAAAAATACCGGGCCAAAGATCATATATGAATTTATATCCATCTTTCTTTCAATATAAGATGAATCATCAAGAGAACTAAGTATAACACCTGCACAATATGCACCTGTAATGTCTGCAACTCCAAAATATTTATCTGCTACATATGAAAGTGCAAATGCCATTGCAAGTCCAAGGATTGGAATTCTTCTTGTATGAGGATATCTCTGGTCAAGCTGTTTCATAATAAGGAACACACCATATCCTACTATTGCTGCAAGCATAAAGAAAAGCGCAGTCTTAACCGCCATCATACCAAGATTACTTGATGGATCCTTAAGGCTTATAACTCCTGTAAGCACAAGAATTCCGATTACATCATCTATAATTGCAGCACTCATTATCGTGGTGCCGACTTCCGTTGATATCTTGCCTAATTCACGTAAAGCCTGAACTGTTATACTAACAGATGTAGCTGTAAGTATTGTTCCGATGAACACTGCATGAAGGAACTTTTCACTTCCAAATGGTGCAAATCCGTAAAAACATAAAAACAGGATTGTTCCACCTATAAGTGGTACTGCAACACCAAAACAGGCTATAAGTGTAGCCTTTATACCAGATTTTTTAAGCTGCTGGATATTCGTTCCAAGTCCTGCAGAAAACATAAGGAGTATAACACCTATTTCTGCCATACCTGAAAGAAAACCATTGCTATGTACAATACCCATAACTGATGGGCCAATTAGAAGTCCCGCTATTATCTCTCCCGCAACCTGTGGTGCCTTACATCTTCTGGCTAAAAGTCCAAAAGACTTGGTTGCTATTATAATAATTGCAAGATCTCTTAATATACTAAGCGTATCCATTACAATTCCTCCAAATTTCTATTAGCTAATATTTAACTTTATCTATAATAGATTCCTATAGCTGTTTTGTAAAGCAAAAAAAAGGCCTGATCTCGAGTTTCCCCTAGTATCAGACCTTATCATTATTTAATATACTGGCACGCTTTCAGTCCCGCTACTGCTCCATCTGAAACAGCTGTTGCCAGCTGGCGTACCTCTTTAATTCTGCAATCACCTGCAGTAAATATTCCTGGAGTTTTTGTTACTAATTCTTCTGTTGCTTCAACATAGCCTGCTTCATTAACATCAACTACATTAATAAAGCCTTTATTGTCCGGTTCCTGTCCAATTGCTATAAATAATCCTGAAATATCTATATCTCTTTCTTCTTCAGTCTTATTATTCTTAACTCTTATCCCTGAAAGTCGTTCCTCCCCAAGGATCTTAATAATATTAGAATTCAGAATAAATGAAACATTTTCCTTATTCTTCAGCAATTCCAAAGATGACTCGTCTCCTCTGAATTCTTCACGTCTATGAATAATATAAACCTTACTGCAATAATTTGATAAAAACAGAGCATCTTCAATGGCTGTATTTCCACCACCATTTACTGCAACTTCTTTTCCTTTATAAAAAGCGCCATCACAAGTAGCACAATATGAAATGCCTTTACCTGTAAATGCTTCCTCTTTATCAAGCATGAGATGTCGATTCTTTGCTCCTGTGGCGATTATCACAGTCTTTGCATCATAGGTTTTACCTGATGCTGTATATACTGTTTTATATTCGCCCTTATCCTCTATCTTATCAGCTTTTTCATAAATGATCTTTGCCCCAAGCCCTGTAGCCTGCTCATAAAGAGACATGGCAAAATCAAATCCACTGATTTTTTTAATTCCAGGATAGTTCTCAATCTCTGCTGTGTTGATTATCTGGCCGCCAAAGGCACCTGCTTCTAACAAAAGCGCCTGCTTTCCAGATCTCTGCACATATATTGATGCTGCAAGCCCGGCAGGACCAGCTCCTATAATAATAACATCTGTCATATTATAAAAGTTCCGCCTTAAGTGCATCCTTAGGCTTAAAACCTACAGAACGCTTTACTGCTTCGCCATTCTGAAATACCATTACACATGGAATATTGCTTATTCCATATTTAACGGCAAGTCTTTCAGCCTGTTCCACATCAACTCCACAGAATTTTACATTTTTTTCTTCTTCAGAAAGCTCTTCTAACACAGGTCCCAGCATTTTGCATGGACCACACCAGTCAGCCCAGAAATCAACGACGATAGTACCCTGTGCCTTTAATACTTCTTCTTCAAATTCATCTTCTTTTATCTGTTTAACTGACATTAATTACCTCCTATATCATTCAATATTGCCGAGGATCTTATATAATAATTTATATAAGGTTTCCGCCTCTCCTTTTTCAAGTGCCATACACTTGCGCATTTCTTCTGGTACATTTTTCACTTCATCCTGAAGTGCTTTTCCCTTTTCTGTTAATTCAAGAACGCGATTTCTCTCGTCCATAAATGCTCTTTTTCTAATAATAAGTCCCTTTGATTCAAGCTTCTTTAATACCGGTGTAAGAGTTCCTGAATCAAGATATACTCTTTCTCCAAGAGTTGTTACATTAGTCTTATCCTCATCCCAGAGTACCATCATAACAATATACTGAGTATATGTAAGATCGTACTTTGAAAGGAATGGTCTGTACTTTCTAACTATTTCCTTTGCACATGCATAAAGTGGGAAACATAACTGGTTTTCAATTTTTAAACAATCGTATTTACTCATAATAACTCCTCTAAATATTGATTATTTTTGAATCAAATTTTTACATAAAAATTTTTAGAACTTACAGTAAATAAGCATCAATCCAATTATTAAATATTTAAGCAGAAAGTCCGGTATATAACTGATAATACTTACCCTTCTTAGCCAATAATTCATCATGGGTTCCTCTTTCAATGATCTGTCCCTGTTCGAGGACCATAATACAATCTGAATTTTTGACTGTTGAAAGTCTGTGCGCGATAACGAAT
Organism: Eubacterium sp.; assembly: GCA_017420535.1. Taxonomy (GTDB): domain Bacteria; phylum Bacillota; class Clostridia; order Lachnospirales; family Lachnospiraceae; genus Eubacterium_Q. The sequence continues at coordinate 20,402 of JAFOIV010000121.1, forward strand.
GTAGTTCTGCCACTCATTAATTTATCCATCCCTTCCTGAACTATCTTTTCAGTACGGGTATCGATAGATGAAGTTGCTTCATCAAGGATTAAAGCAGGAGGGTCGGCAACTGCAGCTCTTGCTATTGCTAACAATTGTCTTTGTCCCTGACTAAGATTTCCTCCATCACTTGCTAATATTGTATCATATCCATCCGGTAATTGCCTTATAAAATCATCGGCATTTGCAAGTTTTGCAGCTTCAATACATTCTTCATCTGTTGCATCCAGTCGACCATATCTAATATTTTCCATAACTGATGTGGAAAAAAGATGTGTTTCCTGAAGAACAAGTCCTAGAGATCTTCTTAAATCTCCTTTTTTTATCTTATTTACGTTTATGCCATCATATCTGATTTTTCCATCCTGAATGTCATAAAAACGATTGATAAGATTAGTTATTGTGGTTTTTCCAGCTCCTGTAGATCCTACGAAAGCGATCTTTTGTCCTGGAGTTGCATGTAAGGTTACATTATGAAGAACCATCTTATTATCTACGTAACCGAAATCCACATCATCCATTACAATGTCACCTTCAAGTCTCTTATAATCTACGCTCTTATCCGCCTGATGTTCGTGCTTCCAAGCCCAGACATTTGTTCTCTTTTCTGTTTCTTTAAGGGTTCCATCAGATGACTTTTCTGCATTTACAAGTGTTACATATCCTTCATCTGTTTCTTCTTTTTCATCAAGAAGCTTAAAGATTCTGTCTGCTCCGGCAAGAGCCATGATTATTGAATTGAGCTGCATTGAAACCTGATTGATTGGCATATTGAATCCTTTATTATACTGAAGGAAACTTGCAAGACTTCCAAGGGTAAGTCCTGATATGCCTGATATAGCAAGTGCCGCACCAACTACAGTACATATAACATATGACAGATTTCCCATCTGTGCAGTTGTTGGCATAAGCACATTTGCATACATATTTGCATTATATGCGCTATCAAAAAGCTGATCATTTATCTCATCAAACTTTTCAATACTTTCATCCTCGTGGCAGAATACTTTAATAACTTTCTGTCCTGCCATCATTTCTTCGATATAGCCGTTTGCACGACCTATATCTTTCTGCTGTGCCATGAAATATTTTCCTGACATCTTAGATATCTTTTTAGTTACAAAAAGCATTCCAAATACCATAAGTAATGTTACAAGAGTAAGTGGAATATTAAGTATTATCATGCATACAAGTACACCTAAGATATTTATGGTACTTGAGAACAGCTGTGGTATTGACTGGCTTACCATCTGTCTTAATGTATCAATATCATTTGTGTACATTGACATGATATCTCCATGCTGGTGAGAATCGAAATATCGTATTGGAAGTCTCTCCATATGTGTAAACATGTCATTTCTAAGATGCATCATAAATCCTTGTGTTACATATACCATAATCCTGCTATATGTAAATGTAGCAATTACACCTACAGCGTAAAATACTGCAACACTTATGATTTTATTTCTAAGCATCGAAAAATCCGGATGCTCAGATTTTATCAACGGCACTATATAGTCGTCGATAAGTACCTGTATAAACATGGTTCCCTGCAGGTTTGCAACAACACTAATTATGATACAGGTAAATACAAGTATTAAATGGAGCTTATAATACTTAAATAAATAACCTAGAAGGCGTTTAATAACTGCCTTAGGATCTGTTACCGGGCTTTTCATGCCTCTTGGTACTCTTTCTCCTGGTGCTGGCATTATTTATCACCTCCTACTTCATCAAAGTCTCCTCGTCCTTTTGTCTGTGACTCATAAACTTCTCTATAAATGTTATTATTCTTCAGCAATTCTTCATGAGTTCCAAATCCATTAACCTTTCCCTGATCCATAACGATTATACGATCTGAATCCTGAACAGAGGAAATTCTCTGGGCAATGATGATCTTTGTGGTCTTTGGAATATCTTCCCTTAGCGCTTTTTTAATTTTTGCATCTGTTGCTGTATCAACAGCACTTGTGCTGTCATCAAGGATCAGAACTGCAGGTTTTTTAAGCAATGCTCTGGCTATGCAAAGTCTCTGTTTTTGTCCGCCGGATACATTGGTTCCGCCCTGAGATATGACCGTGTCATAACCTTCCGGCATTCTATCGATAAATTCGTCAGCGCAGGCAAGTTTGCATGCTTTCTTTACTTCTTCGATAGATGCATTTTTATCTCCCCATCTTAAGTTTTCTAAAATGGTTCCTGAGAAAAGCACATTCTTCTGAAGCACTACACTTACCTTATTCCTTAAGGTTGTAAGATCGTAGTCTTTTACATTGACTCCACCTACAAGCACTTCTCCCTGACTTACATCATAGAGTCGGCTTATCATGTTAACAAGGCTGGTCTTTGAACTACCCGTTCCACCGATTATACCTATCGTTTCACCTGACCTTATGGATATATTTATATTATCCAATACTGGTTTTTCTGATTTATCGTTATATCTGAATATAACATTCTTAAATTCAATAGAACCATCCTTTACTTCCATAACTGGATTCTCAGGATTTGTGATAGTTGGCTCCTCTTCTAAAACCTCAACAATTCGCTTTGCTGACGCTTCACTCATTGTGATCATTATGAATACGATTGAAAGCATCATAAGACTCATAAGGATGCTCATACAGTAAGTAAGAAGACTTGTAAGATTACCTGTTGTAAGTCCTCCAACCTGTCCATATTCCTTAACGATAAGTTTAGCTCCTGTCCAGCATACAAGAAGCATACTTCCATATACTGTAAGCTGCATTAATGGCATCATAAATGTTGTCATGCCTTCAGCTTTAACAAATATCTTATAGATATTCATACTGGCTTTAGTAAACTTGCTTTCTTCAAAGCCTTCTCGTACAAAACCCTTTACAACTCTTATAGATGTAACATTTTCCTGTACTTTTTCATTTAGATCATCATATTTTGGAAATGCCTGAACAAAGTACTTTGTAGCATTCTTTATGATGAGGGCTATGCCTATACCAAGTATTATTACTGCAACCAGATAAATTGCTGCAACCCTGGCTCTGATGATAAATGCAAATGTCATAGATATAAGAAAACTTGCAGGTGCTCTTGTACACATACGAAGTATCATCTGATATGCATTTTGAACATTGGTAACATCTGTTGTCATACGAGTTACAAGACTTGCTGATGACAACTTATCAATATTGGCAAACGAAAAACTCTGTATCTTTCTATACATGGCTCTTCTTAAATTTCTGGCAAAACCGGCGGAAGCTTTCGCCCCTGTCTTACCACCCATGATACCAACCCATAGTCCGCCTCCGGCAAGTAAAAGCATAATGATACCGTAAATTAGTATCAGCTTCATATCCGGAGAATCACTACTAATAATATCAATGATCATACCCATGATAAACGGGATAAGTGTTTCAAATATTACTTCCCCTATCATGAATACAGGCGTAAGCAGAGATTCCCTCTTAAATTCGCCTAAATGTTTTGATAGTGTTTTTATCATTTTTCTCTCCTAGTTACATAAAGTGTCATATATATATTAAATTGTATGCTACACAAAAACAAGTGAAATTATGTTCACATTTACAAAAAATTACTAATAAACTATAATTAAAGATAGTTTTTTACGTACGGAGGAGACACAATGATTTCATTTAACGTTGGTATTATGGGAACTGGAAGTATCGCTCATAAGGTTGCAGATACTTTAAAAAAACTTGAGGGATTTTCTATTGCAGCTGTTGCATCCCGCGACAAAGAAAAAGCAGATGAATTCGCAAAAGAATTTGAAATCGAAAAGAGTTATGGATCCTATGAAGAACTTACCAAAGACCCTGATATAGAACTTGTTTATGTTGCTACAGTTAATTCAACACATGCAGATTTAGCAAAGCTTTGTATCAACAATAATAAACCTGTTCTTGTTGAAAAGCCATTTTCATATAATGCAGCTACAGCTAAGGAAGTTTTAGATCTTGCTAAGGAAAAAAATGTTTTCTGCGGCGAAGCCCTTTGGACACGTTTCATGCCTCAGTTATTTGTTACTCTTGACGGTATCAGAAAAGGTGTTATCGGCGATGTAAGATTCGTTTCATCATCCTTTGGTTACAATGTAGGTCATAAGGAACGTATCCTTCAGCCAGAACTTGCTGGTGGTGCACTTCTTGACCTTGGACTTTATCCATTCCAAGCCACCCTTACAACTTTACCAATTCCACCTGTTTCAATGATGTCATCAAATGTTAAGTTTAATACTAATCTTGATGCACAGGATACATTTGTTATCAATTATCCACAGGGCAGAACCGCAACTATCTTTATCTCTGCTATCAACCAGCTCAGTAACCGTATGACCATCAACGGTACTAAAGGATATGTTGAAATTGAAGGAGTCAATTCATTTGATAAAGTAACTTTCTATAGTTCAAAGGGTGAAGTTATCCAGGAGATCAATCCACCTGAAGGACAGATCAGCGGTTATGAATATGAATTTCTTTCATCAAGAAAGGCTATTATTACAGGAAAGATTGAAAATATGGAACATTCCCATGCTGCCATCCTTGCAAATCTTTCACTTTTTGATAACTTCAGAAAATCCTGGGGTATGTTCTTCCCTCTTCCTGGAGAAGAAGAACTTCAGAAAAAAGAAAACTAAGTCATTATATGTAAGAAAAACCGATGTGAATCTGATTCACATCGGTTTTTTTATATCATACCATTATTGTACTAATTTAGCGCCTAATTCCTTGTACATATCTAATAAATCGATCTGTCCAGGTGCGCTGCCGTCACCTACATATGAAAATGTAAGGCAACTACCAGTTTTTCTTCCCATTGTGCGTGTCCGTCTTCCAAGCTCATCCATCGATATTATCGCAATAGGTTTTGTAACATTATTCTGTATCATTTTACCCTTTGCTGCTCTCTCAGTAAGATCGATCATTCTTTCTACATCGATCTCGTTTTTAGGCTTTACGGCTATCTTAAGGATATCCCCGCCTAATTGCTCCATAGTCCACAGATATCTTTCCAATCTGCCATCATGTGGAGTTTCATCAAAGTTATGATAAGAAATAACTGTTGCTACACCTTTCTCATGAGCACTGGCTGCAAGTCTTGCCACATTATAATTTCCAGACATGAGTTCTATATCTATCATGTCTATATTACCGCTATTAATGGCATTTTCCTGAATGTCAGCAATCATTCCTTCAGCTCTGTCATGACGTAATTCTCCCCCTTCTTCTTCACTTCTATAAGTGAAAAGGAGAAGTTTATCAGGAAATATATCTCTTATTTCCTTTATCATCTTTTTCAAGCTGATACAGCTAGTGACTTCATCATAAAAATCTGCTCTGAATTCAATCACTGATAAACTGATTGCCTCATCGCCGCTAAACTTTTTTGATAAAATATCTGATTCAGTTCTAATGAGCTGTGCCTGTCTTATAATATCTTCCCTGTTGCGCCCCACTATTGGGACGCAGACCTTGGGAATATAATCTCCAAAACAGACATTTTTAATCATTATTTTTTCCATGATATGACCTGTTTGTTAATCCTTATTATTATTTAGTGTCAACCCTTATTTCTTCTTAGCCGGATCAACTTTTAATACGCAATACTTATAATGACCGTCAGCGTCTTGAAGTGAAACTATAAATCTTCCTGATGTAGGAGCACCCTTACAAGCAATGATTGCATTAAACTGTGCTGTTTCTCCAACCTTAACCTGAGTTGAATATTTTTTATCAAATCCTAAAAGATAATAATATTCACCAATATTGTTATCCTTATCAAGGAAATCATAGTGGCTTAAATCTACATATATACCATCCCAGATTCCATTTTTATCTACCCAGCTATCATTCTTTACTGTATAAGTTACAACATATACAGCACCTGGATTTGGGCAATCCTCATTATACTCAGGATCACGCTGATCTACTGCTTCAAAACTATCGATAGTTACAGAATAACCAGCTCCAAGATCAAGTGGCTTACCCTGCTCAACAGTGTATTCTGCCTTAGCTTCATCCTGAAGGAGATACTCTATATCTTTTGAATAATCTTCTGTTGTCTTTTCTGTTGTTGTATCTTTTGCTGTTGTTGTCTCAGTTGGATCTTCTTTTTCTTTACCCTTATTGTCATCTTTTCCATAATCAGGTGTTCTTCCTGATCCACCTGCTGAACCATAGATATCTTTAAATAAAGGATTATCTGAAATGCTCATTATCCATTCAGTAATGCTATCCTGGTTGTCCATGATGAATTCCTGAATGTCATCTACTGATGCTTCAAAAATATTAACAACCTTTGCGCTTGAATCTACTTCAAGTGGCTTTACATCAGCTGAAAGAACTCCCATTCCAAACTTGAAGCCGAACTTAGCTTCAACATCATCAACGTTAACTGAAATATCATTTAAGTCTACTAAGAAAGATTTTCCTTTTTCAACTTCAACTTTACCATTAACAGTTACTGACATTAATTCTTCATCCATAGCAACCATCTTTCCTGAACCTGTGATAGTTCCCTCTTTGACGTTGTATGTCTGATCATATTCAGCTTTAACATCTCCAGTTTCTGGAATATTAATACTGAATTTAGCAAATGTATTAATGCCTTCTTTAACTTTGTTGCTGCCGTATGAAATATTTCCTTTAACTTTTACTCCAGCTACAGAAACTTCAATATCAATACTTGTAGCTGAAAGAATATCATCAGTACCTGTATGCTTAATATCAGCTTTGAGCTTAACGCCAGATACCTTAGTCTCTATAACATATTCAGCAACAACACCCTTATATGTATATACTTCAATATCTAAATCATCAGTAATGACCTGCTTTATGCTTGTCTTAGCTTCTGAAATAATTCCTTCAATGTCTTCAGGACTTACACCAGCCTTAGTAAATACAGATGCAAATGCCTGCTGCTTCATTAAGTTTCCATATTCATCGAGTCCATCACCGATAATCTCTTCAACTACTTCTTCTGGGATTGTAGCGACAAACTTCTGGCATGTTACCTTCTTATCTCCAAGTTCTCTCTTCTTAAATCCCTTGAATTTTACCTTTGATTCGCTCCAGATCTTATCTGAGAATTCCTTAGCCTTTTTTTCAACTTTCTCATTAAGGTCCTTAGAATCTCCACCAAAAAGATCAATGTCAAAATCATCGATTTCTTCAATCTTCTGACCTGATTCTTTTGCAAAAACTGAATTGTTATATTTGCTTATAACATTCTTATTATCAAATGCTAAATAACCCTTGATAACATCTTTAAGTGTAACATATGTCATATTCTCATCTGCAAGAACTACGATATCACCAAGTGTCTTATTATCACTTACAAATTCCAGTTCAGTTGAAAACTTCTTATTCTGTCTATCAAGAATACAAGTTGAATCAAAACCTGAATTATAGAAATTTGTACCATCAATCTCATTAACTGTAAGGCCAAATCTTGCCATTCCACCATTCTTAAGCATCTCTTTTGAGATCTCATCAACTCCAAGAGCATCATTTAATGGTGATGCAGAAACCTGTCTATTTACATTTGCTGTAGCTTCAACTGCTTTTCTTAATCTCTTCTTTGGAGAGAATACTGTTAAAAGAAGCACAGCCGCAACTACTACTAAAGCTGCGATTACGCCAATGATAGAAAAGAGTGTAACCTTTGCCTTCTTTGACATAGTCTTCTTAGGAGCCTTAGGTTTATCCTGAGGAATTGGATTAAAAGGACTTGTATACTGCTGCTGATTAAATGTATTTGGATCCTGATACTGATTCTGCTGATTAAATGCATTTGGATCCTGGTATGGATTCTGCTGCTGATTTACCTGCTGGTTAAATGCATTTGGATCCTGATATGGATTCTGCTGCTGATTAAATGCATTTGGATCCTGATATGGATTCTGCTGCTGATTAAATGCATTTGAATCCTGATATGGATTCTGCTGCTGATTAAACGCATTTGAATCCTGATACTGATTCTGCTGCTGATTTACCTGCTGGTTAAATGCATTTGGATCCTGATACTGATTCTGCTGATTTACCTGCTGGTTAAACGCACTTGGATCCTGATATGGATTTACCTGCTGATTAAATGCATTTGGATCCTGATACTGATTCTGCTGATTTACCTGCTGATTAAACGCATTTGGATCCTGGTATGGATTTACCTGCTGATTAAATGCATTTGGATCCTGGTATGGACTTTGCTGTGGATTAAATCCGTTTGGATTCTGAAAATTGTTGTTCTCCATTGTTTCCCTTTCCCAAAAAAAATTTCATGCTGTGAAAAATCACATAATATTAAACTGCCATGGCCGTTAAACCATGGCAGAAATATCCCCATATTTTAGTAAATCTTAACTTCCTCTTCACCATTCATAACACGAATAGCTCCCTGAGCAAGTGCAAGAAGTTCAGCCTCTCCTGGATATACTGTTACAGGAGCGATGAAACTTACATATTCACTAATCTTGTCAGTAATTCTAACATTATAAGCAATACCGCCTGTTACAATTATCTGATCTACATGGCCTTTAAGAACTGCTGCCATAGCACCGATATTTTTAGCAAGCTGATAAATAAATGCATTCATTACAAGCTTAGCCTTCTCATCACCGTCATCGATACGCTTCATTATCTCTCTGGCATCATTTGTTCCAAGATATGCATTGAAACCACCGTTACCGATGATCTTCTTCTTCATCTCAGCTTCTGTATATTTACCTGAGAAGCACATTTCAACAAGTGAAAGTGGAGGAACAGCATTTGCTCTCTCTGGTGAAAATGCTCCATCACCATTAAATGCTGCAAATACATCTACCATCTTTCCATGATTGTGGCATCCACAAGATGTACCACCACCAAGATGTACAATAATAAGATTTAAATCTTCATATTTCTTTCCAACTTCCTTGGCATATCTTCTACCCATAGCCTTCTGGTTAAGTGGGTGATCGATAGAACCTCTTTCGATTTCAGGGATACCTGAAATACGAGCGATTGGCTCAAGCTCATCTACTGCAACTGGATCTACGATATAAGCCTTTACACCGATTGAATCAGCGATCTCTTTTGCAATGATACCACCAAGGTTAGAAGCATGCTCACCGCGCTTAGCTTCTGTAAGATCCTTAATAAGTGCGTCTGTAACTTCATATGTACCACCTGGAATTGGCTTAACGATTCCTCCACGTCCAACGATAACATTGAATGAATTAACGTCGATATTCTTATCCTTAAGGAAATCAAGAATGATATTCTTTCTGAAATCCTTCTGAGCTATGATATTTGGATACTGTGCGATCTCTTCTGTAGAATGACGAAGAGTTTCATCCATAATAAGTTCTTCATCTTCAAAAACACCAAGCTTTGTTGATGTTGAACCAGGGTTAATAATAAGTGACTTAATTGCCATATTTCCCTCCATTAAATATTTAATAATCTATTTTCGTTATTATTATTTGTTAGCGTTCTTCTTAAGTGAATCTGCTACAAGTGCACCAAGTGCAAGTGAGTTAACTTTTACTTCAAATGAATCTGAACGTGAAGTAAGGATAACTGGAGCAGCTGTACCTGTAATAAGGTTACCATTCTTAACATTTGCGAAATGAACAAGTCCCTTGTAAAGAATATTTCCTGCATGAATGTTAGGGAAGAGAAGAACATCTGCATCTCCTACGATCTTACGTCCTGTAGCTCCCTTATGCTTAGCTGCCTCTGGGCATGTAGCAAGGTCAAGTGAAAGAGGTCCATCAACGATACATCCCTCGATCTCACCATTCTCGTTCATCTGACGTAACTGATCAGCCTCAACTGTCTCAGGCATCTTAGGATTTACAACTTCAACTGCTGCAAGTGGAGCAACCTTTGGATTCTCAATTCCGCAAGCTTCACAGATCTCAACAGTATTTCTGATGATATTTGCCTTATCTTCAAGTGTTGGATATGGAACAAATGCAACGTCTGAAAGGAAAAGAAGATGATCAACACCCTCCATCTCGAATACGCAGACATGTGAAAGAGGTCTTCCACTTCTAAGTCCAACTTCTTTATCAAGGACACTCTTAAGAAAATCCTTTGTATCAATAAGGCCCTTCATATACATATCAGCCTTACCATCATGAACAAGCTTAACTGCCTCATGAGCTGCCTCAATCTTGTCCTTAACATCTATTACTTCATAATCAGCAAGGTTCATACCGATGTTATCAGCTATCTTCTTAATCTCATCTGCATCACCAACAAGGATAGAATCTGCAATTCCCTTTTCCTTTGCTGCCTTTACAGCTAAAAGTACTTCGTCATCCTGTGCAACTGCTACAGAAACCTTCTTCTTTTCAACAGCTGCGGCTTTTGCTACTAACTCGTCAAAACTCTTACTCATTTTATTAAATTCCTTTCTATACTTATACTCTGTTTTTTTTCCAGAGATTATTATCCTTAAAAGCAAAAAACTAGCAATATTTTAACACCCAATAATTAAAACTTCAAGATTAACAAAAACCCTTATTCTTTCATTATCAGTCATGATTATTTTTCATCTTTTTTATCAATATAATCAAGAACAGTTAAAATACCTGTGAGAATAAGTGCGATTATTGAAAGAGTCCTTTCTGGGCTGGCCTTCTTTAAAGCTTTTTCATAGGATTTTCTAAGCTTTTTCACTGACTTTTTCTCTTCAAAGGCTTTGTCTGGTTTCTTTACATTCTTTATAGGCTTAATCTTCTTTGCTCTCACTACCTTATTCTTCTCCATAATTCCCTCCCTAGAATACAATACTTAAAATACCTGCGATCAAAATGATTAAAAGAATAGGCAGGATTCCGATCAGCTGTTCCTTCTTACCCTTCTTATCAACTCTATCATTTCCCACAAATCTATGGTATCCGTCTTTTTCCATCAACTCAACTTCTTCATCTATCTCATAGATATTAAACATACCGCTTACCTTTGCATAGACAGTGCGTCCATCTGGTCCTTCTATAGTAAGCTCTGTATAATTTTTTCTAGCCATTGGATCATTCTTTTTTTCAATAGCTTTAATAATACCTTTTGTTTTATTCCAGCCTTTTATTATCTTTTTCTTTCTATGAGCCGCACCCGCTGCTGAAAAATATAGCTCCACTAAAAAAATGATTATTACAACAACTGCTGCAACATTTTGAATCATGTTAATTCCTCTTTTCCTTTTACTAACATATAATCGTATAACATCCTGAAGACAGTGTCAAAAGTTACTTTTAAATAAACCCCTCTTGACTTTAGTGCATTAACGCATTACAGTATCCATATAATATTTTACAAACAACATTTCCAATATATAATATGACATAAGACTAGTCATAGCGTGTATTGGCAGAGAGGAATTATAAAATGTCGCATTTTAACAAAAAAACTATAAAAACTGTAGGAATCGCAGGTCTCGGTCTTATCGGCGGTTCTTTCGCAAAAGCCTTTAAAATAAATGGCGGCCTTACGGTATATGGAACTGATCTTAATGATGATGTAGTTAACGCCGCTATAAATGAAGGAACTCTTGATAAAAAACTTGATAAGGATAATATTGGAGAATGTGATCTTATAATCCCTGCTTTATATCCTCTGGCCATCAATCAGTTTGTTAAGGAAATGGCTCCTTACATTAATAAGGATTCTATCGTAATTGATACCGGCGGACTTAAGCGAGTTGTATGTAGTGAATGTTTTAAGATTTCAAAAGACTTTGGTTTTACTTTCGTAGGAGGACATCCTATGGCCGGAAAGAAATATTCCGGTTATAAATACAGTACTGAAAAGCTTTTTAAAGATGCATCCATGATCATCGTTCCTGAAGATCTTGAGGATAAGGAGCTTATAGATTCTGTAACTTCTATATTAAAACCTTGTGATTTCGGTATGATCACTGTATGTTCAGCCGAAAGACATGATGAGATGATAGCCTTCACATCAGAAATGGCTCATATCGTTTCAAATGCCTATATAAAGAGCCCTACAGCCCTTGCTCATAAAGGATTTTCTGCCGGAAGTTATAAGGATATGACTCGTGTTGCCTGGTTGAATGAAACCATGTGGACTGAGATATTCCTTCTTAATAAGGATAATCTTATTAAAGAAATTGATTATATAACAAATTATCTTACAGAATATAAACAAGCCTTAATAGATAATGATGCCGACACCATGTGGCAGCTGCTTCATGATGGAAAAATGGCAAAAGAAACAGTTGATGGAAAATAATATATGGAAAAGATCATTAAAACCGAAACTTCGGTTACCTTAAACACATTTGCATATAGTTTTGGTGGCAGGATAAAAGCTATCGCCTCTAAATCCCACGCCCACAGACTGCTTATCGCTTCTTCTCTTTCCTCTTCTCCTTCAAGACTTATCCTTGAAGAGACTTCTAAAGATATAGAAGCCACTATTTCATGTCTGAATAACCTGGGGGCAACTATAACTAAAGATGGCGATCACCTGGACATAAAACCCATTCCTGATATTTACTCTAAATCTGCTGAAGATGTTTCAGCCCTTATCAGTAAATTAGATGCAGGAGAAAGCGGCTCTACCCTTAGATTTATGCTTCCTATAGTTGCCGCTCTTGGAAAGGACTGCGAGATAACAACTCATAATCGTCTCACAAGCCGTCCTCTTTCACCTCTCTATGAGGAATTAATAAGCCATGGAGCAACCCTTTCTAAACAGGGTATTTCTCCTTTAATTACAAAAGGACATATAAGTTCCGGAACTTATACCATCCCTGGAAATATTTCTTCCCAGTATATCACCGGCTTATTGTTTGCCCTGCCATTACTTGACGGTGACAGCAGGATTAAAGTTACAGGTGAGATATCTTCCCGCCCTTATATTAATATAACTTTATCGGTACTTGCTTCTTATAACATAAAAATAATAGAAGACACTCCTGGTGAATTCATTATTCCTGGAAATCAGATCTATACCCCTTCTTCACCTGTTACAAAAGTTGAAGGAGACTGGAGCAATGCAGCATTTTTCCTTTGTGCCGGAGCAATATCTAAGGAAAATGTAACCGTTACGGATCTTTCCCTTAGCAGTGATCAGGGAGATAAGAAAGTTATCGATATCCTTAGAGATTTTGGAGCAGGTATAGAAATAAATGAAAACAGCAATGGCCTTTGTGATATAACCGTTATTCCTAAAGAATTAAAGGCTACTTTTATCGACGCACATGATATACCTGACCTTATCCCAATCCTTTCTGTTTGTGCTGCAGCATCAAAAGGAACTACAAAGATAATCAACTATGAAAGACTTCGTATTAAAGAAAGCGACAGAGTTGAAGCCATAAAAACAATGCTCGCTAATTTCAATGTATCAGTTGAGGAAAAAGACAACACCCTCTATATCACAGGCGTTCCTTATTTTAATGAAGCTACAAATGATTCTTCCAATGATCATCGTATGGCAATGTCTACTGCTATAGCTTCCATCAGAGCAAAAGGCCCTGTGACCATTACAGATCCTTATGCAATAACTAAGTCTTATCCAGACTTTTATCTGCATTTTACTGATCTTATGCATTAAAAAAACCTCGAAGAAATTTTTTCTTCGAGGTTTTTTATTAATCTTCATTCAATGTATCAAGAATATATTTAAAAGCAAATGCACCGATAAAAAGGATCAATCCAAAAATAATAAGATAAAAACTAAATGGTGTATAAAGACTTACCTTCATACTGCTTTTATATCCTGTCTGCTGTTCTGACATTACAACAATAGAATTCCATGTATTATACATTTCCTTATATTCACC
>JAFOIV010000122.1 GCA_017420535.1 Eubacterium sp.
TGAGTGGTACGGTTGTTTGTTTTTGTGTGGAAACTTAACAATACAACACATACGATGAAATCGCTACTTTTATTTTTTATGAAAGAATGGATTTAACTAAAAGTGGTGGTAGCCACCGCGTAAGCGGTTTGGTACAATTAATCCAGATATGAAAAAATGTGAAAATATGTAAGGCGCTTTAGATATTTAAGATATGAAAGATATGTAACACACTTGAGATATCTAAGAATTGTTAGGAAAGGTTTTTTGAAAAATGCTGATAAAATACAGAATTTATATTGTAGCATTATTTTTAATTATATTTTCGATACCAGTAATGCTCAGTTCAATTTTAAACAAAAACCCGAATGTTGCCATGAAAATGATAATATTGATAATTATATGTCTTGCATATTTATTCATTGATATTCTTGTCTTAGGCCCGGGTTTAAATGTAGGATTAGATTTTATACTTATTTTGTTTTATCTGGCTGGAGTCGTAAGCGGCGCAGTCTATTTAATATCCATAGTGATCAATATTGTAAAGAAGATCAAATACAGCGGACAGCTTGAAAATGGATTAGGTTTCGATAAAGCTTGTAATATTATTATCGCATTGGTGATCATTTTTCCTATTGTCTTTATATCAAGCAGAGTGATAAGAGACTTGGTGGTTGTTAAAAACAGTGATATGATTCTTATTCTTCATTCCAGTGGAAATGGTACCCTCGGGTCAGGTGAAGACTTTGCATATGCTGTTAAGGGTGATAAATGCAGGCAGTTTGACTTATGCATTGACTATAATATTGAGAAGATTTTGCCTGATGATTTTGAAAAATTTGGTTCAAGGGGTGATGAAGACTTTGCGGGAGGATATAAAGTATATGTTAAAAATAGTGAGATAAGAATATGGAATGGTGAACAAAAGATATTTGAGTATGATCATCCTATCGGAAGATATTATAATATTTCACTAAAGGAAGCTTATATAAAAAAATGAAATTGAAACTGTTTTAAAAAATAGTAATTTGAAAATGTTTTAAAAGGACAGAGCTCTAGATTAGTGAGATTTGGAAAATATTCTAAAATGACACCGGCTGGAAATGGATTTGAAAGATATGGTAAATTGAAAAGCAGCCAGGAATATATTGTGGGGGAGATAAAAAGTAAGTTGATGGGAATCTTTAAAAAGAAAGCTACATTAAAATCATTTAAATCATATGATAAAGAAAATCAAAAACCTGCGATAAGAGCAAGCATTTGCACCGGTGAGAAGGTGGCAGGTTTTATCAATGTGCACACCAAAGAATTTACAGATGTGATGCTCATAAGAAATAGCAGCGACCTGGAATTATTTAAGCAGGAGTATGATATTAAAGAAGATATAGATGTCATTTACTAAAGTTTACATAAAAATGAGCCATAGTCCCGGGGGCATTGGTCCATTTTTATGTAAACTAAAATAATGAGTGATAGTCTAAAGTGATATAGCTCAATTAAAAAGGAGAAAAATTATGTGGGAAATGGATTATGACAAGGCAGCTAATGTGTGGATTGAAAGAGACAAGGGCATAGTTGCTATGGAAAATGATGCTTTAAAGGAAAGGATTGAGAAGTTTATTCAGGAACATAACACCTGTGCATTAGCTACAGCAAATGACGACATGGTAAGAAACACTCCTATTGAGTATATGTTTTTTGATGGAGCATTTTATCTTCTTTCTGAAGGCGGATTAAAGTATAAATGTCTTAAAGACAATAAGAAAGTAGGGATCGCGATATTTGAATCCTTCAGCGGATTTGGAAAATTAAAGGGACTTCAGGTAGAGGGAGAGGCTTATATGATAGAGCCATTTTCAGAGGAATATCTTAAAGCTATCGAAGTTAAGAAGATTCCGGTAGAGGGAATGAAACGCCTTCCGATGCCTTTAAATCTTATTAAAGTTGTTCCAAAGGCATACGACTATCTTGAGTCAGAGCTTAAAAATGAAGGCTTCGGAGGAAGGCAGCATCTGGATCTGCAGTGAAGGAAGCACATGGATTTTGATGAAGGCAGCATCTAGATCTGCAGTGAAGGAATCATCTGAATCTGCAGTGAAGGCAGATCTGGAATTTGGTGAAGGGTTTATTTAATATATAGTATTTTTCATAAAGGGGGGTAAAATTTATGAAATATAGAGAATATGGATTTGGCAAAAAAAATTCTATAATTTTGCTTCATGGTGGTGGGCTTTCATGGTGGAATTACAAGGAAGTAGCGGAGATACTTCAAAACAAATACCATGTTATCCTTCCTATTCTTGATGGACATGCGGACAGCGACAATCCATTTAGCTCAATAGAGGACAACGCCGAGGAAATAATAAAATTTATTGATGAGTATCTTGGTGGAAAAGTCTTATTCATAGGTGGACTTTCTCTTGGGGCACAGATCCTTCTGGAAATGTTATCTCAAAGAAGAGACATCTGTAAATTTGCTATTGTAGAGAGTGCGGTAGTTATTCCATCCAAACTTACCAATGCGCTGATCGGTACAGCCTTAAATCTTAGTTATGGACTGATAAAATATGAGCGTTTTGCAAGAAAACAGTTTGATGCTTTGCATATTAAAGATGAGCTGTTTGATGATTATTACAGGGATAGTTGTGCCATTTCAAAGCATGACATGAAACAATTCCTTAAGGCTAACAGTTCGTATACCCTTAAGAAATCTGTAAGAAAAACAAAGGCCACTGTAAGGATTTATGTTGGATCTAAGGAGAATTTGGAAATGATCCAGTCCGCAGAATTGATTTCTAAAACCATTCGTTGTCCGATGAAGATAATGAATGATATGTATCATGGGGAATTTTCATTAAACCACGCCAGTGATTATGCAAAAGTTATAGAGAATATGGTAAAATAGCATATCTTAAAGCATAAAGAAGGGCTTAAAATGAATTACGATAATGAAACTGATAATACATTTAATATAAAAGCGGGGGATAACGCCCAATACACATCACAGGAAATGTCACCCTCTGCGTATAACACCCAATACACATCACAGGAAATGTCATCCTCTGCGTATAACGCCGAATACACTTCGCAGGGATCGACAAGCTCAGCGGCAGAGAGATTGCAGGAAAAAAGAAATGAAGTTTCCAAATCAATGCTTCTTGTTATGGTCGGAGTGCTTCTGCTATTCATTCCACCAGTAGGAATAGCAGTGATCGTTATAGCATTTCTAAAAATGTCAAAAGCACAGAAAGAGATGAAGGGACTTTATAAGGAAGCCTTCGTTCGTGAGCCACTAGCTAACAATTTTCAAAATGTTATTTATGAACCAGAAAATGGATTTTCTGAGAATTATGTAAGAGATTTTCAACTTTGCAAAATGGGAAATACATTTCATTCCGAGGACTATATCAAAGCAAGTTATAAGGATATTGATTTTGAAGTTTCTCAGGTTTGCGTAAGATATGTAGATAATTCAGATGACAATAACTATTCAAAGACATATTTTGATGGAAGAATGATGGTCTTTAGTTTCCCTGAAAAGCTGGTTTCACAGGTTGCAGTATTCAGCAGGAAATTTAAAGAAAGGTCAGAAAGCATTAAGAAGCAAAAAAAGGATAAAGTCCAGTTGGAGAATGTGCAGTTTAATAAAGAATTTGATGTATATTCACCGGTGGGGGAAGATGCATTTTACCTTATAACACCACATTTTATGGAACATTTGCAGGAATTATGCAGAAAGCATCAGAGCGTTGCGATGAACGTAGTGGGAAATAAAATAGTTCTTGCCTTTAACGAGCCGGGAAATAATGCTTTTGATTCAAGCGCCGCAGTAGGAAAGCTGGATTACGATAAAGAAATGCAAAAAGTTCAGGCTGAAATAGATGATATAAAGAACTTTATATCGCTTGTTAGATAGTTAACATAAAAATGGACCTAGGTCCCGGGGGCAGTGGTCCATTTTTATGTTAACGTTAGTTCGAGGATCAGGGAGTAGATATTAATATGCAACAGGAAAATAACAGAGAAAAAGTCATAGTAAAAGTAAGTGTGATAGGAATCCTTGCAAATGTATTTCTTGCAGGATTTAAAGCAGCAATAGGACTCATCAGTAATTCCATCGCCATCGTACTTGATGCAGTAAACAATCTGTCAGATGCGCTTAGTTCCGTGATCACTATTATCGGCACAAAGCTGGCAGGTCGCGAGCCGGATAAAAAACATCCTTTTGGATATGGAAGAATCGAATATTTAAGTTCCCTAGTGATAGCGATCATTGTGCTTTACGCAGGACTGACATCATTCATAGAATCATTTAAAAAGATATTTAAGCCTGAGAAGCCTGAATACACAACAGTTTCATTGGTGATCGTTGGTGTGGCAGTGCTGGTAAAGATAGGACTGGGACTTTATGTTAAAAATACTGGAGAAAAGGTAAACTCAGATTCCCTTGTAAATTCCGGAAAAGACGCATTGCTTGATTCGGTAATCTCATCAGCAACACTAGTCGCAGCGCTGGTATTTACATTTACAGGTCTCTCCCTCGAGGCGTACCTGGGTGCTGTTATTTCACTTGTGATCTTAAAAGCCGGATTTGAAATGCTTTCTGAAACAATTTCAAGGCTTATAGGGGAGCCGGGGGACGTGCAGCTGATAAAGGATATTAAAAAGACGGTAGTATCATTTGACGAGGTAAAAGGGGCATACGATCTGATACTTCATAATTATGGGCCTGACACTTACAATGGTTCAATTCATGTAGAGGTGGATGACAAATGTTCCATCATCAGGCTGGATGAGCTGACAAGAAGCATAATGAAAGAGGTTTACAAGAAACACGGTGTGATCCTTACTGCTGTTGGAGTTTATTCTATCAATACCGAGGATGAGAAGGTAAAATCTCTTAAAAAGGAGATAGAGGAAATTGTTCTTTCTCATGAGTTTGTAAAGCAGCTTCATGGATTTTTCTACAGTAAAAATGATAACTCCATCCGCTTCGATGTGGTTATAAGTTTTGATGCACCAAGCAGACAGGCCGTTTTTAAGGATATAATAAACGATCTGCAAGATAAATATCCGGATGTGGAATTTGCTTTATCAATGGATATGGATTACGGAGAACTATAACTCGAGAAGTTGACATAAAAATGGACCATAGTCCCGGGGGCTATGGTCCATTTTTATGTCAACCACATTGAGCAGTGGCAAGAGTTTTTTTAGGCTTTCCTGTATTTCATATTTTCTCTTTTAAGAAGTCCCTCTGATATCATGTCTCTTCTTATGGTGCAGAAATCATCGTGGAAATCGGCAATGATGATGTTTACCTCGCGCTCGCTATATTCCTTACCTGGCTCGAAAGCCTTTGCGATTTCCTCTAAAATGATCTGTTCCTTCTTTCGCTGCGCCGGAATGCTCTTTAATTTGCCATATTCAAAAAAGCTGTCGATAACTTTCTTTCTATAGGCATTGTCACGCTCCTGCTGGAGGTCCATTTCCTCGGACTTTTCTTTTAAAATATCAAGGATTGAGACATTAAAAACCTCATCATTAATAGAATAAATGGTGTAATACTGTTCCTTCCTGGAAGTGATAGCCCCAGCGTCCATCAGCTTTTTTAAGTGAAATGATACCGTGGCGGGGGTTAACGAAAGTCTCTCCGAAAGCAGAGAGACATACATATCTTTTTCCATCAAGGTCTTTAAAATTTGGATGCGGGACTTGTCCGCGAGACATTTAAACAGGGTAATAGCCTGGTTTTCAGTCATAAATCTACCTCTTTTCGTATAATAAAAAACGTATCAGCAAATGAATAAATCAGCCAAAATATAATACAACTGAGCAAATAAATCAGCCAGTATATAATACAAATAATCAGATAAATCAGCTAGCATATAATATATCTGACTTAAATTATAAGTTGAAAATCTCATTAAATTCTTTTGTTATTTCACTAACAGCAGCCATCTTGCTTTCCTCGATTAAAATCTTATGGCTGTCTTCGTGGACCTTTGCAACCTCAAGAGACTTGCTCCACTGAGAGGTGATCTTTTCAAAAGCAGGTGGAAATGCAGCCGCGATTTTATTTTCACCATTAGATTTAAGAGCCGCATTATATACCGCCTTGCTGATATCGTAGATATTAGCCTTGGCCTTTAAAATGTTACTTTCATCTTTTCTTCCATCTGCTGCAAGTGAAGCAACCTCTTCCTCTACAGCTTTCTTACGAGTATCTAAAAAATCAAAAAATAAGTTTGTTTGTTCCATAGTCGTAGTTTCCTTTCTTAGTTAATTTTAAAATTTACGAGCGTGCAATCAACTAATATCCATTAAAACGCGAGCGTGGCAGTCAGATGATTTACTTAAAATGCCTGTGGGCAGTTAAGAAATATCGTGAAATATATGAGTGTGCAGTCAAGTGATATCCTTAAAAACGCCAGTGGGCTTGGGGTATATGTGAGTGTAGACTTAGGCATGGTATGGATATTAAAATTATTTAATTACTCATCGTATTAAATATCTGTATTGCGATTAGATAAATATCTAAATGGATGATAAAATTATTTTAGATAAATGTCAAGGGGTTGATTAATAATATAAAAAATGATATTACAATAATATATGAATATATCAAAATGATATATTAGAAATACTGGTATAACAAGGGGATAATTTAATATAGATAATATTGAGGGGCTATATATGGCAAGAGAAAGAAAAATAGATATGGTGATTCTTGGATTACTAAGTCATGAAGATCTAACGGGATATGATATAAAAAAGCGAATTGACGGAGCGATAAGTTTTTTCTGGAAGGGAAGTTTTGGTAACATTTATCCGGCATTAAAGGATATGGAAGCTAGCGGGATGATCCAAAAAAAGGCTGCCACAGAAGGTGGAAGGGAAAAGATCAGCTATCATATTACTAGCACTGGAAAGAAAGTACTTAAGGAATGGCTCAAAGAAGAACAGGTCGTAAATGAATTAAAGTATGAAACATTACTAAAATTATTCTTTGGTGGCAATGTGGGGAAGGCGGTGGCTATCCGTAACATTGAGGCTTTTGAAAAAAAGATTGAAAAAGAGCTGATGATCCTGAAGAAGTATTGCGAGACATTAAAAGATAAACTGAGTGAAGAGGACCATTTGTATTTTTATCTCACAGCTTCATTTGGAGTGAAGAGTTACGAGGCATATTTAGAGTGGTGTCAGGAGGCAAAGCAGTTACTCGGATGAAAACAAAGGAGAAGAAAATGAGCGCGTTATATGTGATATTAAAAATTGTGATGTGGGTGCTGGTAACATTTTTTGCTTCAGATGCGGTTATGCAATTCATTTCTTATTCATTTTATAAGGGCGACAGGCAGCTTAAGGACGTGAAATACAGCCCAGCGAAGCTAGAGTTAAATGACTCTTTGACAGGTTACGGTTACAATCTGGATGTGGATGCGGATAAAGTGATACTTTTTTTTGGCGGATCATTTTATGTGGCATATAATTCGGTCGGAATGTATGGCGGGAGATTTGACTGCCCATTTCTTTCGGTGGATTATTATGGAACACAAGAAAGCAAAGGGAAAATGAACCTTCGAACGATGCAAAAGTCTGCTGAGGAATTGTATGATTATGCGGCGGCGAAATGTCCGGGAAAGAAAATAATTGTTATGGGCCATAGCTATGGCTGTGGGATGGCAGCATATCTGGCAAGTGTAAGAAAATGCGACCGATTGGTGCTTGCTTCGGGATATCGCACATGCGCGGATTTGTATAACAAGATAATACCAATTTTCTGGGGACCATTTCAAATATTTATAAAAAATAATATCAGGGTTGATCAGTACGCAGAAAAGACTGGCTGCCCGGTTACTATCATTGGATCATATGATGATAAGACGCTTAGCGCAGAGCTTCAGGAGAAGCTGGCAGCGTGTTATGAGAACGCAGATTTAAAGATTTTTAATGGAATTAAACATGAAGATTACCTCCTCACTGATGAAGTGATCGGATATATTAAGAACACTTGCAATTTGAAGTAGTTAACATAAAAATGGACCTAGGTCCCGGGGGCTATGGTCCATTTTTATGTTAACTCGGTGGCGGCCGAGTCGGTAGTGACCGAATAAAAAAATTGCAACGAACATTAACTTAAGGATTTACTTGCTTTTTTTTGGGTTGCTTGTTCTTTTCTTTGAAGTAGTGTTGATAACATTGATAGATTTGGTATCATTTTCTCTATTGTTTGTTACGGAATTAGCATTTGTTATCTCGGATTCATCAGATATGAAATCATCATGATAAAAGATTTTTAATTGACGTAAATCTTTGATAAGCTCAGTGTGTTTATTGTAATTATAACAAATAATATCTTCCAACCAGAATTTATATGGTAATAAAGCAAAATATAAAGCAATTACAAATAATAATAACATTATGATTAGTCTGATCATTTGCAAAGTAGGAAGTTTATTAATACATAAATTAACAATAATGGATATTGAAGATACAACTAGTGGGAGTAAAGTTTTTATAATTGTAATTCCCTTTTTCTTATAATCATAATCCTTTTGTGATTCATGAGCTTCATTTATTAATAAGTCAATTTTATCATGATCAGTTGGACTGATATCATAGTCATTTAAAAGTAATATTAATTGCTTCATTTTATTTTTTGAATTAGGTTTATAGTAATTTCCTAATTTATTCATTAGATAGTTATCAGCTGTTCGTTCATAAATAGTGATGATAAAAAATAATAAGATCAATATGGATAATGAGATTATATAATATTTATATAAGGACTTGAGTATCAAAATACCAGATAAGATACATAACACACCCATGATATTAATAATAATGTTTAAAGGTTTAGTGTAATTATATTTTGTTTTTGATTTTTGATATTTTTTCAAATGCAATTTATAATCAATAAAAAAAGTATTAAAATCCAAATTAGTTTACCTTCACTTTCACATTAATTAGACAAAGAATATAGTATCACTATAATAATATAAGCGACAAGATATTAATTTAGATTATTTACGGCTTGTCGTGATATTATTGTGGCTAGAGTGACTTAATAACTATTTAACATTTCGATTGGCAGTTTGATGTTGTGCAGTTACATTAATCTTAAATAATGAAAGGAGCTAGTTTGAATGTTTTTTGTTGTTCAGAAAGAAGACAAGTTAAATTATAACGATGTTGAATTTGCTATTATCACAGATCTGCTTAAGGCATATAGAGGAAGCCATGAATATATTACTATGAAACATGAAGATTTCTATAGTAATGAAGATTCATTTGATGATTTTGGGATAAAGCTGAAGAAGGCAGATGAAATGGATCCGAGACTCAAAAAAGCTATTCCGATTGGAGAGATAAGCTTCGTTGAAAAATTTCTGAAGATATTTCATGGCATAGAATTTGAGAATGCCATAGAGATCCCGCCATGTCTTCGTCAAATGAAATATCTTAAGCGAAAATATAGCATAGTTCCTGTATGGGAAATACCGAGAAAAGGCAGCTATTTCATCAAAGATGCAACTCGTCAAAAAATATTTTCGTACAAGGGAGACTTAGAAACATTTTTATTTGATGAAATGTTTGAAGAGAGGACATCGGAATTTGACAATAGTTTTAGATTTGATTATGAGCATTTATATCAGGTCTCAGAAATAGTTGAAGTGCTTGCAGAATATAGAGTTTACGTTTTGGGAGGACAGGTAGAGGCCATAACACAATTTGCAGGAAATTCATTTTTATTTCCAGATGTCGAGTTGATAAAAGAAGCTGTGGCAACATTTAATAGTCAGCCTGATAGTCCAAGATCATATTCATTGGACGTGATGATTACTCCTGATGGAACAGCAATAACAGAAATCCATAATTTCATGTGCCTTGGACTTTATAACGTGAACTGGAATGAGAAGCTGCTTTACGCGTATAAAGACGGCTGGGATTATGTCCTTAATAAAAATGTTCCGCAGACCGAGTATTCGAATTTCTAACTAGTCCCAAATGATTATTTATGAAACTGCAGGGATAGTGAAAAATGACTTAAAATATTTTATAGGGGGAATATGTGATGGATGCTTCAGTATATGAATTTACAGGATTATTGTTAAAAAATATGTCTGAAAATGATAATCCATATAAGCCTTTGACCCGTGAAGAAATAATTGAGCAATTGGCTATTGCAAGACAGCATGCGGATGAAGGTAAGACGATGGATGCTCATAAGGCATCTTCAAATATTAGAGAGAAATATGGCTTATGAAAACTTGTAAGGTTATTACAACTGAAGATGTTTAAAATGATTCAGGTTTAAAGATGTGGACCTATGGTCCACTTATCGGTTACAAATTGTAACCAACTGCCAAAAAGGAAGGTGTTTGATGAAGATATTTCATTTTGGTAACAAGGAATCAAATATAGTTTTAATTCAAATGGTCTATGACCACGAGTTAGAAGCGATTGAA
>JAFOIV010000123.1 GCA_017420535.1 Eubacterium sp.
CATTATTATATCACTGGAGGTTTTTTACTGTAAGCTAAAGCGATTTCCACCACCTGCATAGCAGGTGGTTTATTTGTTTGGCCATTTACTGCTTCTTAAATTTCTATATTCTTTATGCCAAACGGGGCCATGCCCCAACAAAAAAAACGCAGCTGTCATATGACAGCTGCGCTGTAATCATAATATATTAGTTTTTCTTCTTTTCCTTTAGCTCTCCCATATACTTCTTTCCATCTTTTATAAAACTGATAGCGATAAGTACAAGAACTAAGGCAAGTGGGAAGGCTGCTATTATACTTACAGCCTGAATATTAGTCATTGAGCTCTCTGAGAAAAGAAGAGCTATTGGAAGAAGGATAAGAAGAAGGCACCACATAAGTTCAACAAGCTTATTAGGATTCTTTCCTTCATCAAGTTTTCTATAACTATAGCATGATGCAATGAAAGCAATTGAGTCAAATGATGTAGCATAGAAAGCGATCATTGTACAAATAAGCCATACAAGTACTACAGGAACAATAGGAAGGGTCTTCATCATTGCGATGATAATGTCATATACGTTATCGCCATTGTTATACATTGCAATAAAATCAGCTGCACCTGACATATGTTTACCCATTGAGTAATTACCAAGAATGATAAAACTTACAAGAGTTGAACCAACACCAAATACATATCCACCTAGTACAGTCTGTCTTACTGTTCTACCCTTTGAAATCTGTCCGATAAAGAAAGGAGCAGCAACACACCATACCATCCAGTATGCCCAGTAATAGATTGTCCAGTTCTGTGGAAAACTATTCTTTCTAAGCGGATCAGAATAAGTTGATAATTCAAAGAAATTACCAAATAATTTACCAATTGATTCTACGCCAGTTTCAATAATATACTTTGTCTGTCCTCCAAAGAAAAGAACGAATAATAATAATCCGAAGAATAAATACATACAGGCATTTGCAAGATGTGAGATACCCTTGATTCCATGAAGAAGTGAATATGTATAAATGATACATGTTACAAAAAGTATCACTATTGTAATAACAGTTCTGTTAAGCTGAATTCCAGTAAGAGCTTCAATAGCCGCTGCCATAAGTGGAGTTGCAACTGAGAAAGTTGTAGCTGTTCCTGCAATAAGTGCAAATACTGCAAGAAGGTCTATGATTCTACCAAGGATTCCATCAGTATGCTTTCCAAGAATCGGACGACAAGCTTCTGAAAACTTCTGTCTGTCTCTCTTTCTTACATGAAGCATAAAACCAAATGCTACAGCAAGTACAAGGTAAAATGACCATGGGATAAAACTCCAGTGAAAAAGAGGGAAAACTCCAGCCCATTCCTGAACAGAACCCATTTCAGCAATATGTGGCTCAGCAGCATACATTACCCATTCTGAAAATGAATAAAAGAGAATATCCGCTGCAAGTCCACAAGTAAACATCATAGAACCCCATTTAAAGAAACCATATTTTGGCTTCTCATCTGGAGCACCCAGTACTATATCTCCATATTTACTAAATGAGATAAATATTGAAACAAGGAAAAGTCCAAGGCCTATTATTAAATAATAAGATCCAAGAGTATCACCAAAGAAAAATCTAACCTGGCTTACAACCGCGTTGGATTTATCCGGGAAAATAAAGAATAATAATGCTAAACCTACGATGATAGCCAATGGAACCAATGTGATTATCCAGTCCACCTGGCTTTTTTTAATTCTTTCAATCATTTTAAAGTTACTCCTTTTCTGTGATCTTAATTATTTTTTTGTCGGCATATTTATATGAATACTTAATACCTTTTAAATTAAAAGTAAAACCTGAGGCTTCGTTATTCTTATCATTAAAGGATTTGAAGCCATCCATGTCACACTCAGATACATTAAGTCTCGCTGCAATACTTTTTAATATTGAAGAACGAGTATTATCTACATATGAATCATCAAATTCTCTTAATTCATCTATAGTATCAAATTCAAAGATTATATCATCAGGATATTTCTTCATCTTCATTTTTAATCTATCAATATTTTCAATGAAGATGTCTTCCCAATATTTATCTGCTGTTTCCGGAAGATCATAAACTTCATCCAATATCTTGGTAAAAACATTGCTGAAGTTCTCATCCCAGAATACATGCCCCAACATATACCAGGATGAAATACCACCAATAGAAACCTTTGAGATAAACCCATCCTCATCTGTTGTGATACACCATTCATTTGTTCTTCCATCTGAATAAAGCGCTGAATAGAATGCACATTCTTCCTCACTATTAAATGGATTATCATTAAAATAATTATCAGCACAACAGATATATGTATTCTTTAATATATCTTCTATTGCTTTAATACTTGAATTATTATTTCTTGTTTTGTAATAAGGATTATGTCTTAATTTAATATCACATTTTTCCTCTAAATACTGGAAAAGCTCTGCCTTATACCCTGTTACAACATAAACCTCTTTTATACCAGCTTCATGTAACTGCCTTATCTGTCTCTCAATAAGGACCTCTCCTTTTACCTCAGCTAAAGCCTTAGGTTTTTCATAGGATAAGGGTGCAAATCTGCTGGCTGTACCAGCCGCAAGTATTACGGCATTATCGACTTTCATGCCTTACATCCTCTCTTTCGCATATATATAATAGTCTTTGGCATATCGATATTGTCTAAGGCTGTATTCACCAAATTCAATTCCAAGATGAGCCTTATACTCGCACCAGTTGGACCATAAAAGTCCCGCAATGGCTATATAACAATAAATCTTTGTCCTTACTTCTTCAGGGCATTTATCTTCATAGTAAATGTCTATGATAAAGTCAACCATGCTCTTTTCGTACATACTGTAAATGGCAAACATTGCAATATCCAGATCAGGATCCTGCATACCTGCATATTCCCAATCGGTAAGCTGAAGCTTCTCTTCTCCATTTTCCTTATAGAAAAGGAAATTATCGCAATTTGCATCTATATGTGTAAGGCATCTCTTTTTATCAAGGCCATCTACATAAGAAATCAGCTCTAATACATGTTCCTTGGTCTTAAGATAATCAGGATATGAAGAAGGCTCACCATTCCATAATGATTCATAGAAATTAATCTCTTTAAGAAGATTGAATTCATGATCCACTTTAAGATTCATCTTGTGAAGCTTCTTAAGTAAAGTAAAGCATCTCTGTATATCTTCAACTTTCCTGTCATTACAGGTTCTGACACCCTCGAGGAATTTAGTAACCTTATATCCATTTTCAGGATTAATATAAACAGGATCATCAGAGAATCCTTTGCCTGCAATGGCACGATAAACTTCTGCTTCTTCTTTTCTATTTATAAGCTTATCAGTTCCTTCTCCAGGAATTCTCATGATATATTTGTTACCGTCATAACTAAAAAGGAATGATCTATTAGTCATACCCTTCTTAAGTACTTCAATATTTTTAATATCTTTGACATCACATTTAAATACCTCAGCAAGCACAAGAATTGCTTCTGACTGAAGCTGTTTAGACTTATCATCTAACTGTCTAAGCTGTTCAAAGGTATTGATCTCATACACTTTTTCCTTTGGGATACATCTTGCTTTGGTGAACATTCTTCCATTTTCATCATATAAAGCCTCTTCCCAGAAATCATTATCATGATAAGCTGATTTTGAAAGTTCTTTCATTCTTTTCTTTAAAATCATAGAATCATTCTTGCTGATAAATGAAAGTCCTATCATTG
The DNA here is from genome assembly GCA_017420535.1 of Eubacterium sp. Classification (GTDB taxonomy): domain Bacteria; phylum Bacillota; class Clostridia; order Lachnospirales; family Lachnospiraceae; genus Eubacterium_Q. The sequence continues at coordinate 3,722 of JAFOIV010000123.1, forward strand.
AATTTCCCTGAACATTTTTAGCAATTTTCACAAGCTCATAGCTTCTTGCAAGTTTAACATCGCTACAGCTGTCTTTTTTATCAGTGATCATATACCAGGAATAAGCTTCATTTTTCCCAAATGGATTCTCTTCAAACCATACATCTGAAGGAACAATATAACTATTCCCTATATATTTTTCAGCTTTCATAAGAGAACAGAGGTTATTCTTTAAGACGTAATCTGGATTTACTATCAGTTCAACATTGTATTTATCAATAAGATAATCAAACTGTTCTTTCATAAATCCAACTACTACATATATTTTTTTAATTCCCGCTTCATGAAGCTGATTTATAAGTCGTTCAATGAGGATCTCTCCCTTTACCTTAAGAAAAGCTTTAGGACATTCATGATTGATGGGAACCATACGCATACCAAAGCCAGCCGCAAGGATTATTGCATTCTTTGGCTTAAAAGCATCAATATATTCCCTTCCTTTATCAGTGATCTTCATCATGTGAATATATTTATCTTCTTCTAATATTCTTAAAGATTTATTCACCAGACCTAAGGCATGTCCTACATGGGATGCAATCTCTCTTTGAGTTGAATAATCTTTTTCATATAATGCTTTAAGTATATCTGCTTGCTGTATATTCATCGGAACCTCCTTTTGTTCATGAACAATATAGCACTTTTTTATACTGAACTCAAGTAGATTTTATCCTTCTAAACAAATATTTTTAGAAAAAACTTCCATGCAAAAAAGCCGACCTCTGAATATTAGATTTATTTCTAACATCCAGAGATCGGCATGAATACTTAATACTTATTCAGTTTAATTACTTAAAACTTTATAATTGTGCATTTACCATCTGCTCCTGCAAACCATCCTGCACTATCAGGAACATACTCATTTACAAGCATTCCTCCCTCTTCAAAATAGTACCATGATCCATTATACTTGAGCCATCCATTATAGAGATTTCCATTTGAATCAGCATAGCCCCATACATTATTATATTTAAACCAGCCTGTTACTAATGAACCATCTCTATTAAAGAAATAATCTTTATCATTGATTTCCATATGATAATAGTTTTCATCTGTATAAGATGAAGGCACAGTAACAAAAACACCAAATTTATAATAGTACCACTTTCCATTCTCTTTTACCCATTTGTCTTTAGGGGCAATACCAGTCTTTGAATCAGTTAATACTCTTACTGTTACATCTCCATATTTAGGAGTTAAAGTTGATTTTCCTTTTATGTATTTTCCATCATCGCCTATAACATAAGCACCAACAGCATCATCTGAAGAAGAAGAGCCATTTTCATAGTTTATTCTTCCTTTTTCATCCTTAAACAGATATATAATAGAATCTGTAACCATTTTACCTTCTTTAAAATAATAGTCTCCCATCCATCCCTCATGGGCTTTACCATTATTATCAAAGTAATACCAAACAGTCTCACCATATTCATTATCTTTATACCAGCCTTTTACCATCTTTCCATCAGACTTAAAGGCATATTTATTACCATCTATTGTAGTAATAGTATTACTCTTCATTTCTGAATCATTAAAGTAATAATAATCACTTCCTGATTTGATCCATCCTGTATAATTCTGGCCTTCTTTATAATAACGCCAGCTGCTTCCATATTTTGTCCAGCCGTTAGCAACCTTTCCCTCATCATCAAAGTAATATGTTTTGTCATATGATGATGATGAATAAGTGCGCTTATTATCTTTAAAATAATAAGTTCTACCAGCTAAAGTATGTCCATCTTCAAAGTAATAAGAAGCTCCAGCTGATTTTAACCAGCCATCTTTCTGGATCTGTCCAGTAGCATCTGATAAATACCATCCGTTTGATCCATCAGCATCAACACAGTGATACCATCCCTTATTCATTGAACCATCAGGTCTGAAATAGTATTTCTTACCATCGATTGTTTTTACAGAATCAGTAACAAGTCTTCCACCATCAAGATAATACCATTTACCATTTGACTTGAACCATCCTTTATCCTTAACAACACCCTTCTTATCAACAATAGTGATATCACCATCTGATGTAACATAAGGACCACTTGTTAAATGACCATCCTTATCAAAACAATAATATTTATCTTTATCATAAATAATTGTAGATGTTGCCATTTCAGGACAGAAATAATACCATTTACCATTTATCTTCTTCCATCCCTGAACAAGAGACCATTTATCATCATTAAAATAGAACCACTTTGCGTCCTCGCTGGAAGTCTGCACCTTCTTCCAGCCTTTGGCAGTTACAACATGACCATACTGATCAGCAACATATAGTTTTGAATCAACCTCAAAAACTCCCCTTTGCATAACAGGGTCAAGGTAATAATTAACTCCATTCTGTTTATGCCAGCCGGTTTTTAATTTACCTGTATTATCTAATACATATACCCAGTCTTCTACAGTGGTACTCCAAGATATATCATGTTCATACTTATACCATCCAACAGTAGTTGCAATTTTTCCATCAGAATCAGCTACAAAACAATTTGAACCAACCATAAAAACGCCTGTGGCAACTCTTCCCTTATAAGAATCCCCTGGTTTGAAATAATATTTCTTTCCATTTATTGTCTTAAAACCTGTTGCAAGTTTTCCTGTAGAATCTGTTACATAATATAAATATCCATATTTATCTTCAACAAATCCAACCTTTGTTACTTTGTTTCCTTTTGAATCAGCCATATAATAGATATTATTTTCCTTATATGGAAGATTTGCTGTATGAGTTGTTGCAAGTGAAGCATCAATTGTAACTTCCTCTTCCTTTTCCTCAGTTACTACTACAGGATCTTTTTTTACATCTTCTGTTGTTTCAGTAACTTCTTTCTCTGCAACTTCACCTTCTGTAACCACTTCCTCTGTAACCTCATCTTCTTCGAGCTGTAAAGAAGCATCTGTTCCAGTTGCCACAGTTGATGAATCACTGATTTCATCCGCTCTAACAGTACTTATCTTTCCAAAATTCATACCTGATACAGTAAATGCACCCGAGAGAAGAAATGCTGCTGTAAGCAAACTCTTTTTTCTCATTAACCTTACCTCCGTTAATTAATATTTACTCCAATTATTTTAATATAATACTCATAAAAAACAAGTATGAAAACAACCATTTTTTCTAAAATTATGATACCAAAAGTATAGTCTCCAAGAGTTTTAAATCCCATACAAAAAAGGGAGCATACCAAAATAAATTGATACACTCCCCAAAAACTATATTCCAGCTATTTTTTATTTCTTAAATGGATTCTTTTCAGAAACCTTACCATCAACACCTGCATAAAGTGCCTTTGTTCCAGAAATAAATGAATCAGTGATCAGATATCCATGATCAAAGAAATACTTATTTTCTCCTTCTTCAAGCATACCATCATAAACTGTTGCGTCTTTATTAAGGTATCCTTTAACATCACCAACTTTTACCCAGCCAGTTGCAAGCTTTCCGGCATTTTGCAAAACAAGGATTATTTCCTGATTAGTTTTTTCATTATAATCCCGCTCAATTATCTGTCCTTTTCTAGCTCCATAGGTTATTCCTGATGCAAATAAATAGTAAAGACCTCCAGATGCGTCAGTATAAAAGCCTTTATCTTTTATTAAATAACCAGTCTTTTCATCTGTAAATATTACATAATCCAGATTTTCTAGATCATAATATCCAGATTTAATAGACGCAAAATAATAAAAATTATAAAATGGTACTGTATATTTACCCTTAACAGCTTTACCCTTATTATCTATAAACATGTAATTTACCTTAGATTCTTCATCTAATGTTTCTGGGAAGTACCATACAGTGTGATATTTATTTTCTTTCTTTTCTTCATCATAAGTAACTTCAAGGAAGCGATCTCTTATCATATAGCCGTTTTCTACATAGTAGTCACCAACCCATCCTGTATATGCTATACCATCATCACCAGCATATAACCAGTTACCATTGCCGATAGATTTCCATCCTTTAGTTACAGGTTTCTTTACAGAAAGGCCTGCTTTTGAGAACCAGTAAATATGTGCTGTTTCACCATCTTTATCAGGAATTACATAATATCCATTCTTATATACTCCGTTATTGCGATAATTATCATATCCATAACCAGATAAATAATAGTATCCTTCAGCGACATAATAGAATTTTCCACCAGGACCTGTTAACCAGCCTCTTTGATCTTCTCTATCCTTAAGAACAGTCATGCCATATTCATTTGTGGTAAATTCAGTATATTTGTTCCAATTCCAATCCCATTTACCGTCTTTATCAACATAGAAATTATCTGGCGTATAAGCATCTGCAAGCATGATTCCATTATCAAGATAATACCATTCATTTTTCCACTTAAGCCATCCAGTCATGCCTTTTCCATCTTTATCCGCATAGAACCATACTTTATTTCCATAAAGATTAAACTGATACCATTTGTTAACAATAAGCTTTCCAGTACTGTCAAATCCGTAATTATACATCTTGTCTTCTTCAATACCATATTTTACTTTTTCAAGTACTTCTTCCTCTTCAATCTTATCTTTGTCAGAAAGCCATTCGTATCTATTGCTTACCACATATGAATTTTCAATAAAATACCAGTCATCACCAACCTGAACCCAGCCATAATATTCTTCTCCATTTTCAAAATATCTGAGACGATCAGAATCTGAATCCATATAAATATCTGATTCTTTTACAAGGCCATTAGCTATGATAGCATTCTTTCTAATTGTAAGCTCATAAGAATCATCATAATAGCTTGACATATAGAATCCACCGCCACCATAGTCAATTAAAGAATCATCTTCGTTTGAGAATCTATATGTTCCGCCCGAAAGCGCTTCACCATGGATGAAATAATAATTAAATGCTCCGACCTTTTTCCATCCATCTTCAGGTAAACTTCCGTCTTCATATGAATATAACCATTTACCATTACTTCTCTTGTACCATCCATAATTTATGGTACCATCAGGTCTTACATATACTTCTTTATCTTCAATTTCAACAAAAGTATCTACAAGCATTATTCCATCATCAAATACATAATCTTTTCCATCCTGTTTAACAACTTTAATAGCCTCTTCAATATCTTTAAAGCCGTCACTGTCTGGATAAATTACGCCCCAAGGATGATCCTCACCAACAACTAATGGATCATGGCTCACCTGTCCATTTTCATCGAAATAATATTTGTTTCCATCATTATCAATCATCCATTCATCCTGGCACATTTCAGGAATAAAATAGTATTTCTTTCCATCAATTTCCTGCCAACCAGTATAAAGCGATCCGTCATTATACTTATAGAAGGTTCTCTCATCTTCAAATTCTCTTTCCTCGTCTTCTCCAGTTTCTGGATTATACCAGTAATCCATTCCCTTATATATGATTACCTTGCACCATCCTGGTTCAAGACTTATCTTACCTTCATAATCTGCTACGAACTGATCATATCTACGGGTTATACGATTATATCCATTGAAGACGCCTCTAACCATATCGCCTTCCCAATCATTAAAGTAATATAATTCATCTTCAAGCTCAAGCCATCCTGTTGCAAGTTGTCCATCCTCTGACATAACGTAGCAGGTATAATCTTCAGGTTTTCCTTCTACATTAATATGAAAACCTATCTGTGTAACAGGATTTCCTTCTGGATCTACAAGATAAAGAATATCCCTTCCTGTTTCCGGATCAAATTCCCTAATGATAGATTTTACCATAATCAATAGGTTCTTGCTGATTCAGATATGCAGGAACAGTTTCTTCATTATTCTGTTCTCCGACTGATGAACCCTTAGTATCTGTATCACCTTCAGATGCCACAACATTTCCCTTATTTACGTTATCAATTTCATCGTCGCCCTGGTTCTAGTTATTCATCTCAATGTATGAATATCCGTCACCTGATGAATTTTCGTCATCCGCTCGTACCACAGCTATTTTACCTTTGTAAAATCCTGTGAAGGCTAAACAAGCAGATAAAGCTAGTCCAATAAGATAAACTTTCTTTCTCCTCATAAAATGTCCCTCCTAAAATACTATTTAATCAATAAACTACCGGTACAAAACACCTAATAAAATTATACTAAAAAATAGTTTTATATATGTTAAAAAGCTGTGAAAACGACCGTTTTATGCCTTATTTCACCAAATGTTCATGAACAGGCCATTAAAAAAATACCCTTCTTACTGTTATGTTCAGTAAAAAGGGTACATATCATATTGCGAAAGTTTTATTAATGATATACAACTACCTTTGTTCCATAAGGTATATTATCATAAATCCATTTTGCTTCTGATAATGATAATCTTACACAGCCAAGAGAAAGTGGTTTTCCAAGTCTTCCATCTATAATGGTATCAGGTGATGATTCCTGTGCATATAATACTGAATGGAAAAGATAATCTCCACAAAACTGAGTATAATACCAGAGACGTGCATTATCATGGTCAAAGTAAACACCTTTAGCTTTAGTTGTAAAGGTTCCTTCAATGGTTGGAGTCTTATCACTGCCATCAGAACACTCAAGATATTTGATATTAGTCCATACGTCATTTGACTTCCTATAAATACCAACTCTATGAGTAGAACGATTTACAAGTATAAGATATGATGTATCACTGTCATAGCCTTTAGCTTTATTATGCATATTATTCGCACTATACTCTTCCCAGGTATTATCCTTACGGCCATTTTTATCCACATGATAATTACCAATCCACGTATTTCTTGCCATCATTCCATTACTCTGAAGATAATAATCACCGCACCATGTGTCATGCATCATTCTTCCAGATTGATAGAAAGAATACCAGTCACTACCCAGTTTAAGCCATCCTGTAACCATTTTCCCAGATGGATAGAAATAGTACCAGTCTGCTCCGATTTTTTCCCATTCTCTATCCATTATTCCAGAGTTTCTGAAATGATACCAATTTTTTCCTATATATTTCCAGCCGGTCTGCATCCTACCGTTGGAATCAAGGTAAAACCATTCATTATTTATTTTCTGCCAGCCAGTTACCATTGTGCCGCCAGCTCTGAAGTAATACCAGTTATTTTTTATCTTCTGCCAGCCTGTCTGCATCTTTCCTGATTCAGAAAGATAAAAATAATGATTACTTGATTCTATCCATCCTGTAGCCATTCTTCCAGATGGATAATGATAATACCAATTATCTTTTACCTTATTCCATCCTACTGCCATAATTCCTTTCTCATTAAAGAAATACCAGTAGTCATCAATTAATTTCCAACCAGTTACATTTTCACCTTTATCATCATGATAGATCCAGGTAGCATCGCTTTGTTTTATCCAACCAGTAATTATTTCTTCAACTTCTTCATTACCGGTTTCACCCTCATCATTACCTTCTGTGTCTTCGCCATCATCTTTTTTTTCTGCATCACTGCTTGTGGCAACCGTATCAACCTTCTCCCCATCCGAAGCTTCAACCTTGCTAAAAGATAATAGAGATACTGTTATTAACCCACACAATAAAATAAGTTTTTTGCCAACCCTCATAGCACCTCCATATTTATTTATAAAATTCTATAGTATCAACACTATGATGATTTCTTTCTTCCTTAGGCGGAAGGTCATTATAGTTGGAACCATAATCAACTAAAAGCATTCCTTCTGGATTGTGAGGACATTTAAACTGATATCCTTCAAATTCAATCCTGCCCAGAGGAAAAATGTCATCATATTTATATTTTAAATCCCATTCATTCTCATATCCAAGATAAAGATATTCCTTAGATGAAAATAAACTAAAAAATTTAAATATTGGAATAAAGAAATATTTAGATATTCCATATATCATTGAAGAAATAATCGGATGTTTTCCTAAAGCATGCCATTCATTAATAACCTGAAGTCTCTTTATAAATGCTCTTGGCTTCTTCTTAACCCCAAATCCCCAAGGAAAAAGATCAACCTGAACACCTTTATACTTACGCTGATTATGAATAAATTCATCTTTAACATAGCAGGAATTAAGGTCTCTTAATACATTATAATGCCTTACAAATCCTTTATCAATGGAATGATCCTGTACAACATAATCATATTTTCCACTATTGACTATTTTTCTAAACTTCTTAAGTCCTTCAGGTGACATTACAACATCTGTATCATCATCCCATGGAATAAAACCACCGTGTCTTACAGCTCCTAAGAGAGTTCCATATCCAATAAAATAGTCAATATCATTTTCAGTACAGACTTTATCAAGGAAAACAAGTAGTTCAAGCATACGATCCTGAGCTTTTCTAAGATTACTTCCCTCATAATTATAATTAGATTTAAGCTCTTCTTCAGTCTCTCCAGTGTTGTAAACCTTCTTATCCATTATCTCTTCCTCTTTTTTAAGAATTCTTTTATATCTTTATTATAAAAGATAGCAAACACTACTACATAAGCTATGCCACTCAGTACTATATCTGATACAAAATTTAATATACGATTTTTTATCAGGTTATTTAAAGCAAAGCATATAACAAATATCAAACCACTGCCAACCAATGCTGTAATAAGAGATTTCGAAACATTACCTATCTTAATCTTTCTTGCATAATAAATACCCATACATGCAAGAGAGGTTTCAGCAAGAAGTGTGGTAAATGCTGCTGCATTTTCTGCATATAATGGAATAAGTATAAAATTTAGTCCAATATTAACAGCCGCACTGATAAGAGTTGCAATAGTAACCTTCTTTTCCATTTTAAAAGGTATCATAACTATATTTATATAAAAATTAGCAAGTAAAGCCGGAGCCAGTGAAAATGCCAGTATTCCAAGAGCTGTTGTTGCCCCTTCAAACTCGGCTCCTGAGAAAATCATAATCAGATTTTCTCTTACCATAAAAAGCCCTACAGAACATGGAACAGTAAGAAGGATAGTAAAATTAAGCACCTTACTTAATTTTGAATTAGCCTTCTCCTTATCATTTACAAGATCATTTGATATTCTTGGAATGATAACTACAAATGCAGCATTTATCATTTCTTTAATAAGCTGATAAAATCTAGTTGCCGCTCCATACAGCCCATTATGACTATCATCATACGGAAAGAATAACTTTATTATTGATATATCCGAATTAATGTAAATAAATGTCGCTATTGAACAGGCAAAGAAATACATTATCGGCTTGATATGCTTCTTCATATCTTTTGATATGAGGAATTTAGGCTTTATACCAAGATTCTTTCTAATATGAAAATAATTAAAAAAATTGGCTATGATAACACCTGTCACACTGACAATGGAATAACCAAGTATATCATCTCTGTTTCTTACAAGTACAAAAAGAAGTCCTAAAGCTACAGTCTGAGCTATTATATATCTGATGGTTATAAAGAAATAATCTTCAAAAGCACTATTGATCCAATCTGTACCAATCGTTGTAAAAAGAACTGAAACTGAAAGCACCAGAATAAATGGTGCATAGTCATGAAAATGATCAACAAATATAAGTAAAGCAAAAAGGATCAAAAATGACATAGCTGTTGTAATTATATTAATGGAATATAGTTCATTTATCAGCTTTGATAATTTATCTTTATCATCTCTTACTCTTGCACATTCTCTAACTGCATATCTAAGGATACCTGCAGCTGCAAGATATGATATATAATTCACCACATTCCAGCTGAAGGTATATTTACCATAATTATTTACACCTAATACTCTGAAAGCATAAGGAAATGTTATCATCGGAAAAATGATAGCACATATCTGTTTAATAATATTTAATAACGCATTACGTTTTACTGATCTAGTCTTCATATTCCTGTCCTTGATAATAATTTTTAATTGCTGATAGTTTCAGGCGATTTCTTATTAATCTCAAGAAGTACCATACTGAAAAGCAAAGCCAGAAGTCTTTGTGGATCAAGATATGACTGAGTGATCAAAGCCACAGCTGCCATAGTGGTGATCCCTATGCTTAAGGCTCTCCTCTCCTTATCAGTGTTAATAGTTAACTGTATGATTTTCAGCAAAAATAATATATACCATATTATTGAAAAAATTCCAAGTTTCGCAAATGTTCCCACAAGTCCTATATCATCAAAGTGATAATTCTCATCAGGACCATGTATTACCTTATATAAAGTATCTCCTTCATCAGGATTTGCAATACCAAATCCAAAGAAAAGAGTTGACCCCTTCATTTCAGACATATAATAATCAATTGCCCCGGTTCTTGCATATGAAGATCCTGTATTCTCAGATATATCAGCATTTACAGATTTATAAATTTTGTATCCAACTGCTGCTCCCATTAAAAGTCCACATAAAAGAAGGAAAAATGCTCCAAACCTGAGTCTTTCCTTATTGACAACCAAAAACTCAATTAATATTACTAAAACAACTGTAGCAATATAAAATCTTGAGCCATCCACAAGAAGGATTGCTAAAAGTCCCAGTAATGTATATATGATCTCGCACATACATTTTTTGAAATGCTTCTTAAATATAAGATAAGCTGTAAGTATTACAAATATCCTGTTAAATCCTTCAAATACATTATAGATTCTAAATCCCAGCTCAGGATGATTGAAATAATAATCCGGAAGCATAACTCCAAGCTTCATAAAAACAGTATGACTTCTAAGATACAAAAATCTTTGAGCCAGGAATAAAAAAACAAGTAAACTCCATACTATTTCAGCCGCCCTAAGAAAGAATCTGAAATTTCTCTTACTCTTAAATATCTCTCTTAAGATAAAATAATAAATCAGATTTATAAAAGGAAATAACGGCCATACAACCTGAGTTATCTTATAATCAAATTTTAAAAGCGAATGAACAGATACTCCGGCAAGAATGACATATAAACCTAAAATATATATACCAAATTCTCCAGCAGCAAATTTATGTCTTAATACATAATAAATAAATAAGCAAATACCAAAGAGAGACAGTAACATCTTATTAGTTCCGTCTCCTGAAAAATATTTAGGCAGATTTATCATATAAAAAAATCTGACATCAAAAATAAGAAATATTATAATTATCAAGCTGTTGATATTTATCTTCTTTAAACCATTCATAATTTCTACCATTAAGCCCAAGGATTATTATCATAGCAATCTTTATATATTTCATAAGCATGAATAAGTCTTTTATTCTTAGTAAGTAATGCTTCTCTTGAAGGAACCGACTTAAATCCACTAGAAATACCATGCCAATGAATAACCTTTATATCACTTGAATAAACCGTCTCATACTTAAGAGTGTTACATTTTAAGGAAAGAAGAAGTTCTTCTGCATAAAATCCTGTATCAGGTTCAAAACACACTTCTTCCTTTTCAATATATTTTTTTGTAAATATCAGGCAGGATCCCTGAAGTACAGTTCCATGCAATTCCTTCTCTTTATATAAAGTGATGATGTTTTCACCTTTTCTTTTATTTCTGATCTCTAATATCTTAGAAGGAATAAGATTTCTATATTTTCGCATTTTCTCACTATGCTGATAAAGCATAACTGCAGCGTCAATATTTTCCATCTCTTTCTTTCGTCCCTCTATCAGGCGATCAACCTTAGAACCTGGAAGGATGTCACTATACATTGGGGACTGATGCTTCTTTTCTCTTGGATTATAAATATCTGGCCCTATAAGAAAAGCACCTGTTCTGTTATAGATATCATGTAATCTATCTATAAAATCTTTTTGTCTTATCTCAATATCATTATTAAGACAAATGATAAACTGTGGATCATAGGCTTTTGCCATCTGATAAGCCTTATTCATCCCCTTAGAAAAGCCATCATTATTCTCATTATGAAATAAGATGACATTTTCATATTTCTTATATCTTTCTTCTAACTGTTTAAAGCTGTCATTATTAGAATTGTTATCAAATATAAGGATTTTAGAATCCATTATATTATTTAATCCTAAAAGAGAATCCACGCACATACTCGTGGCCTTGAAAGAATTATAATGTAATACATTAAAGAATATATCCATCTATATACTCTCCTCTTAAATCTCAAATGAAGACTTCTCTTTAAATTTAGCTTCAAATGCAGCTATAAGTCTCTTCTTTTCTTTATCAAAATCCACTGTAGAATCTGCATCATTTAAGCAGATGATCTTATATCCTGAATTAAGTGCTTTAGAATAATCAACACCATTACCTATGGTAAGATAATCACCTCTCCTAAAAACATTATAAGGTGAAAACTCCCCACGACCTAATTGATCATATCTAAATACAAACTGATTGATATCTGTAGCTTCTCTAAATCTATGTCTGCAGGTTGCATCTAACAGCTCCCCGTCTTCTTTCCAGACTCTCTCTAATGTAGACTTGTTAAAACTAACTGGCTGATGATGCATCATGATCCCTGGAAAATCCGGGAAGAGCATAAGCACCATAGTCTTTATAAGGCTCTTACCATATTTAAGATTGAGCCACTTACTTCTATCTTTTTTAATAACTTCCTTAATATTAAAATGCTTGGCAAAATATTCCGCATTATTAAGAAGTATATGGTCAAACTGATTATCTGTACCATTTACATGATTTGGAAATAAAACCGCCATGTCACAAGGAAGTCCATTTTTAAAGAAATCTTCCTTAGTGGTTTTACTGCAAAGAAAAATATCATCATTAAAATAAACAAATCTATCAGCAAGTCCTTTAATCCTATGCATATTAAGCTCTATTGTATGTGAACTGAAAGTTGGAAGATATTCAGCAGGAATATAATCCTTATGATTTACTATATGCAACTTAGGATTATCAGTATTAAGCCAGGCAGGAATATGTCCCCAGGTTATAAAATGTACCTTATTAACCCAGTCAGCATATTTTTCAATACCTCTGAACCAGTATTTAAGGACTTCCCAGTCTCTAAATCTTACTCCATCTTCTGATGAATCCGGCTTATATATTCTTTTTTCTTTAAGCCATTCTGGATCAGCTCCATCTACCCATGGCATTACTATATCAATTTTCTCATTATCACTGATCATTCTCAACTAATCCCTTATAATAATTTTCCAGTTCTTTTGCCTCTGACACAATATCAAAGCCTGCTTTTTTGATCTTATCCCCAGCATTATCATCTCTGGTTCTATCAATATTTAATATACTGTCTTTCCACTCCTTTGGATCAAGACTTAACCAGGTAATATTTCCAGTAAAATCAGAATCCTTGGTAACACGTTCAGTATCATTTGAAATGACCTTAAGTCCGTTAGCCTGAGCTTCTATCAAAGCAACACATAAGCCTTCAAATATGGAAGGGAATACAAATAAGTCAAACATATTAAGAACTTCTTCTACGTTACTTACAACTCCTGGCAGAAGTACCAGGTTCTCTATTCCCAGTTCCTTTTTCTTCTTCTCAAGGCTGTCTCTAAGGCTTCCCTCGCCAAATATCACAAGTCTTATATTATCATTTTCTTTTCTTAATTCATTTATAACATCTAATAAGAATGTCTGATTCTTCTGATGCTCTAATCGTCCGATATTGCCTAATATAAGATTATCTTCAGTAAAGCCGTATTTTTCTCTTATAGCCTTTCTTTTAGCAGGAGAATACTTATATTTACCAACATCTATTGCATTATTTAATATATAAGCCTTTTTACTATTCTTCTTTCCAAAAAGCCACTGGGCTGCCACAGTACTGCAGGCCATATATTCAGTTGCAACGCGTCTTATATCTAATCTACATTTCTGTAAATATAAATATTTAAGGAATGTCTTTAAAGAATCCGGTTTAAATGTAAATGCAGTATTATGGCTATGTGCCACTCTGTGTTTTACATTGCATTCTTTCGCAATCTTTAAGATATAAGAACCCACTGCGTCTGTATGAGTATGTACTATATCATACTTCATTTCATTGAATAAATTTCTTAAATCTTCCTTATTTTTATCAATGCTTTCCTTACGTGGAGTTATCCTATGAATAACAACACCCTCATTTAACAGCTCCTGGGTAAGAACACTCTCTTCAAATTCTTCCTTTGTGGCATGAACTGCAAATTCAATATCTATCTCATTATGATCCATATGAGAATAGTAATTAAGCACAACAGCTTCTGTGCCGCCTCTGTTAAATGCATTATTTAAAATATAAAGTACCTTTATCATAAATGCTCCACTATCTATATGCTTCCTTTTCTAATTCTTTTGCATGTTCTGAAAGAAGTTTTATCTTTACATTTTTTATTATGTTCTTATTAAGCTTTTTCAACTCAGTCTTATCTATATCTTTTAGGATCTGATAAAGCTCTTCCTCATCTTTAAACATAAGTAAAGAATCATCAGGAATTATATCTTTTGCACCCACATGATCACTGATGACAACAGGCACACCATAACTAAGAGCTTCAAGCACTGTAAAACCAAAAGTCTCATACCATACGCTTGGAGCAATAAGAAGGTCTGTATCATCAAATATCTTTCCTAATTCATCAGACTCAAAATGTCCGAAGGAATAAAGATATTGTCTTTCTACAGGAGAGATAAAAGGTGTATTTAAACTAAACCTCTTTCCTTCCTCATATAATCTATCAAGGGTATCTAAAAGCATATAATATCCCTTTGCAGCACTAGGAGCTGCAATATATGTTATTCTTAATTCATCACTGAAATTTTTTTCTTTTTTATTATCTCTTATCTTTTCATGAGATATGGAAATAACCTGTCCCTTATGTTCTCCAAAATACTTATCATATATCATCTTGGATACTGAGCTGTTGAAATGGATATAATCTATCTCTTCATAGATGGATTTATAGAAAGCTCTAAGTCTTATGTAGTCATCAGCACTATTTACAGGCTTATCTTCACTGACCGCCTCTTCATTTAAAGCAGTATCTCTATGACGCTTTCTAAGACTCTTAACTAAAGGACTGTCCTTAAGAGTTCTATAAAGTGGCGACTGAAGTATGATCATCTTCTTATTTGAAAGAGCATTCACATTACATTCAGGACACGCCTTGCAGCTTGCCACATCATTACACAATCTGCCATTTTGGCAAAGGGTAACCTTAGGACAGATCATAAAGAAATCATGACTGGTATATACTGTCCTTATACCTAACTCTTTTGCAGCATCTACAAGTTCTTTATGAAGTCCCATAAATGTATGGATATGTAATACTTCTATATTATTTTCCTTAAGAAAATCTATATAGATCTGCTTATCGCCATTACTAGTAAAGGCCTTGATATCAACAATCCCTTCGTCATAGGAAACAGGAAGGGGATTTATTATCTCAAAGCTGTTGATTCCAAGCACCAAAGATCTTTTTCTTATCTTATTCTTCTTTCCTATCAGCTTTATCTCTCCAGGCCAGATAAGAGAGACATTATGTCCCTCCATCACCTGTTCTCTGGCAAGATCTATGGCATATTTAGTTAATCCACCAGTTCTATACGGCGGAAAGCCTAATGCATAATGTAATATATTCAAAATATTTCACCTTGTCTTATTCAGATTTTGAAAGAAAAAAACCTGAAGATTATTATTTTATCCCGAAGATCTCAGCATATCTGTCAGCTATAAACTGCCAGCTGTATGCATCACTTATCCTCTTTTTAGCCTTCTGACCATACTGATCTAATTCTTCTTTTGATAAAAGATCAGCCTTATTTATAAGAGCCGCAAGGTCGCCATCTTCCTTACTCCAGTAAAGAGCTGCATCCTCACCTACTTCTTTATTAAATCCTACATCAAGAAGGAGATTTAATCTGGTTGAACCCAGTGCTTCAAGAAGAGAAGGGTTTGTACCACCTACTGAATGTCCATGGAAATAACCATAAGCATTTTCTCTTATCTTCTTAAGAAGTTCCTGATCATATACTGTTCCTACAAACCTGATCCTCTTATCTTCCTTAAAATGTAACTTAGAATCAAGTTCTGCAAGGAATCTGTCGTCATTTGTAGTAATTATTGCAAGATTTTTCTTAGAATCAGACTTCATAAATTCTCTGATCATTGTCTCAAAGTTATTTTCAGGGACAAATCTTCCTACTACAACATAGTATTCATTCTCTGAAAGGCCCTTATCCTTAAGCCAGTCTTTAAATTTTGGATCATCGTCCTTAAGGATACTTGGTTTTATATCTGCACCATAGGCAATAAATGTAGTTGCAGGATTATATTTTTTGTATTCCTCATGGATATATTTCTCAATATTTACAGAGTCACAAACAAGAAGGTCACTAGCCTTAACCATGCCCTTCTCTGATTCTTTCCAATATTTTCTAACAGGCTTTGACCATTTAGCTCTCATCCATTCATGTCCGTCTGGATTTACAAGCAGTTTTCCGCCTAGCTTTTCAATCTGATTCTTATATTTGCCAATAAATGGCCCAATACGGCATGCCAGGATATAGAATATCGGATCCTTAATGTCATTCTTCTTACAATAATTAATAAATACCTTAAGAGCAGCTATATCATAATAAATAGCCTGAGCAGCTCCTATCTTTTCAGGTATATGTATCTTAAAGCAGTCTGCATTATGATATACAAAACAATGAGGATTGATCTTCTTTACGCCTGTAAGCTTGTCCTCATCCATATATCCGCTTCCATTCTCTTTGCAGGCTATATGATACTTAATATTCTTATTATTCTGATGATATTCTGTAAGCTTATCGACGAATGTTTCATATCCGCCATAGTTTCCAAGGCCCTTTGAGCCAATGATAAACACATGTTGCATATAGAATTCCCCTTATATTTTAATTTTTTAATTATACTGAAAATCCTCTATTATTTCAATCTTTAGAACTTAAATGTACCTTTAAGCCCAAGCCACTTCTGATCCTTATCAGAAAGATTAAGAGGTGTACCATCGCTTAAAGTATAACCTTCTGCAGAAGCACTTCCCTTATATTCACCGCAAAGTTCTGGCCACTCAATGCCAATTTCAGGATCATTCCAAGCCATACCGCCTTCATCATTTGGATGATAGAAATCATTTACCTTATAGCAGAATTCAGCTTCATCTGAAAGTACAAGGAAACCATGAGCAAATCCTTCCGGAATAAGGAACTGAGTCTTATTCTCAGCTGAAAGGATAACACCATACCACTTTCCATATGTCTTTGAATCAGCTCTTAAATCTACTGCCACGTCAAATACTTCACCACGTACGGCACGAACTAATTTGCACTGTGGATAATTTTTCTGGAAATGAAGGCCACGAAGTACACCTTTAGTAGACATTGACTGATTATCCTGTACAAATTTGATATCAAAACCAGCTTCCTTCATGTCGTTCTCATTATAAGTCTCCATAAAATAACCTCTTTCATCACCATGAACAGCTGGAGTTATAACACAAAGTCCTTCGATTCCGCCTACATTCTTTTCAACATTGATCTGTCCCATTTTTATTTCTCCTATCATAACAAACTACTGTATCTAACAACTTGTTAAATACAGTAGTAATAATAATTAATATTTAACTTTTCCAAGAGCAACCTGTTTTAAATGCTGCCCATATCTGCTCTTTCCATATCTTTCAGCAGATACCATTAATTCTTCTTTAGATATCCACTTATTGATAAATGCGATCTCTTCTGGTGCAGATATCATGATACCCTGAAGAGTCTCAATAGTCTTAACAAATTCCGCTGCCTCAAGAAGACTTTCCATTGTGCCTGTATCAAGCCATGCAAAACCACGGCCTAATAACTGTACATTAAGTAAGTTATCCTGAAGATACATATCATTAAGAGTTGTTATCTCAAGTTCCCCTCTCTTAGAAGGCTTAACCTCCCAGGCTCTCTTACTGACACCTGCCGGATAAAAGTAAAGACCTGTAACTGCATAGTTTGACTTTGGATTCTCAGGCTTTTCTTCAATGGAAATGGCCCTTCCTTCTGAATCAAATTCAACTATTCCAAATCTATGAGGATCATTTACATAATAACCAAATACAGTTGCCTTACCTTCCTCGGCATCACGGGCAGCCTTTCTTAAAGTAGAACCAAATCCATTTCCATAGAAAATGTTATCTCCCAGAACCATAGCACATGGCTCACCATCTATAAACTCTTCACCGAGAGTAAAGGCCTGTGCAAGTCCGTCTGGAGATGGCTGTACCTTATAGCTAAGGTTAATGCCAAACTGATGTCCGTCACCTAAAAGTGCTTCAAATCTTGGAGTGTCTTCAGGTGTTGAAATGATGAGTATATCCTTTATGCCTGCTAACATAAGTGTTGATAAAGGATAATAGATCATCGGTTTATCAAATATCGGAAGTAACTGTTTACTGGTTACCATTGTAAGCGGATAAAGTCTTGTGCCTGACCCGCCAGCAAGTACTATACCTTTCATATTAGTCCTCCATTTCCCCAAGGGCTGATAAATAACGTCCTAAAGCATCTTTCCAATCTGGAAGTGGCTTAAATCCTGCTTCTACAAGTTTTGATTTATCAAGTCGTGAATTAAATGGACGCTTTGCCTTTGATACTCCATATTCTTCTGTAGTAACAGGAAGAACTGTAGTATTAAGGCCAGCCTGCTTATATATTTCCTTTGTAAAATCATACCATGATATATAGCCACCCTCATTTGTAGCATGATAATAGCCATACTTTTCTGTCTCAACCATATCCACAAGAAGTCTTGAAAGATCAAGTGTATATGTAGGAGTTCCTACCTGATCTGATACAACTCTTACAGTATCATGTTTTTTTGCTACATTAAGCATAGTCTTAATGAAATTCTTTCCATTAAGTCCAAATACCCAGGCAATTCTTACTATAAAGTATTTATCTAATGTCTCTGAAACAGCCTTCTCTCCACCAAGTTTAGTCTCTCCATATACATTAAGAGGTGCATAATCCTTATTGTCTGGAGTCCATGGTGTTTCACCCTCACCGTTAAATACATAATCAGTGCTTATATAGACCATCTTTGCATCTATCTTTTTTGCTGCCTCGGCCAGGTTTTTTGTTCCGTCAGTATTGATCGCTCTTACCAAGTCCTTCTTATCCTCATCTTCAGCTGCATCAACCTGAGTCCAGGCTGCACAGTGGATAATAACGTCAGGATGTGATTCATTAATAACCTTATCTACCATTTCCTTATTGGTTATATCCATTGAAACATAGGGCATTTTTGTTACTGCTGTATCATCTTCTATACCATTATATGAAGGATTTAAATCTGAGCCTATTCCATCATATCCTCTACTATTAAGTTCATTCATTACGTCATGGCCTAACTGACCACATACGCCTGTAACTAAAACTTTCATCGACTGCCTCCGGATAATATTTCTTATTTATCAAGTACTTCTTTCTTGCCGTACATTTCTTTATAGTAATTCTGATATTCTCCGCTGATGATATTTTCCCACCAGTCTTTGTTATCAAGATACCACTGAATTGTCATCTTGATGCCATCCTTAAACATTGTCTCAGGAAGCCATCCTAATTCACTGTGGATCTTAGTTGGGTCTATTGCATATCTCTGATCATGACCTTTTCTATCTGTTACATATGTAATAAGTGATTCAGGCTTCTCAAGATATTCACAGATAAGCTTAACAATATCAATGTTCTTCATTTCATTATGTCCGCCGATGTTATATACTTCACCAACTGTACCATTATGAATGATAAGATCTATAGCCTTGCAGTGATCTTCAACATAAAGCCAGTCACGAACATTAAGTCCTTCGCCATAAACAGGAAGCGGCTTATCAGCTAATGCATTAGCGATCATAAGAGGGATAAGCTTCTCTGGGAACTGATAAGGTCCGTAGTTATTTGAGCAACGGCTGATTGTTACAGGAAGACCATAAGTTCTATGATATGCCATAACAAGAAGATCAGCTGAAGCCTTTGATGTTGAATATGGGCTTGAAGTATGGATTGGTGTATCCTCATGGAAGAAGAGATCCGGTCTGTCTAATGGAAGATCTCCATATACCTCATCAGTTGAAACCTGATGATAACGCTTAATACCATATTTTCTACAAGCATCCATAAGTACTGCTGTACCAATGATATTTGTCTGAAGGAAAATCTCTGGATTTTCAATAGATCTGTCTACATGAGACTCTGCCGCAAAGTTAACGATGATATCCGGCTTTTCTTCCTCAAATAATTTGTCTACTCCTGCTCTGTCACATATATCAAGTTTTACAAATCTGAAATTAGGATTATCCATTACAGGTGCAAGTGTTGATAAATTACCCGCATAAGTAAGGGCATCAATACAAACGATACGATAATCAGGATATTTCTTTAACATATGAAATACAAAATTACTGCCTATAAATCCTGCTCCGCCTGTTACGATAATATTCATAAATAAAACCTCCAAATAGATTATTTTTTTCTATCTGGAGGTATCATAATAGGTGACGTAACGTCACTGTCAAGTATTTTTTTTATTTTTCTGAGATAAATATTCCCGCTTCTTTAGTTATATGAAACCCGTCCCTGGTCTTTTCTTCTACGAAATCCTTAAACTCCTTATATTTATTAAGGATGTAGCGATTCTGATTTCCATGGCAGGAAAGGATATAAGACATGATAGGTTCTGCCTCATCTATCTCAATTGAATCCTGATATATTTCTTTTCTGATATTTTTAAAATATGGTCTTAATATCTTTGCTCCATTTTCCAGTCCAAATACATCATACAATCTATCAGCTGAAAGAACGATATCTTTATTAAAGCACTGAACCAGTTCCGTTATCTCTTTCATATGATTACTTCCATAGGTTGAACAGATAAGCTTTCCACCCGGCTTTAATACTCTTCTTATTTCCTTTAAAGTCTTTTTTATATCTTCGCAGTAAAAGAAGACATGATTGGCATAAACTATATCAAAGCTTTCATCCTTATAAGGCATCCTCTGGCAGTCACAGATATCAAAGGAAAATCTAGGATCCTCATCGAATTCTTTTTTTACTTCCCTTATCATTCCATCTGAAATATCAGAAAGAATGATCTTTAATTTTTTAGGCAGGGTATCTATTGTTTCTTTCCAAATGGCTCCGCTGCCACATCCTACTTCTAAGATCTTCATACCGGATTTTATCCCTGTATTTCTTACGATCCATGGGAACCATCCCTCTTTATTGGTGGAGAAATCCGTATGAAGCCTGATCCTTGCAGATATATTGGCTGAATTCTTATACTGCTCAGCTAAACTTCTTTCCATGGCAGTAAGATGAATAAGATTCATCATATCATTCCAGTTAATCTGCTGATCCTTCTCTAACATCTCATAGGTAGAATCAATGGCTTTTGTCATTTCTTCCATTTCTTCTATCTTTTCTTTAACCAGTCTTTTCTGAAGTTTAAGAGACTCTTTTAAAGAATATGAATCAAATGAAGATAAGGTCATTTGCTTTATCTCTTCTAAAGAAAATCCAAGATATTTAAGTAGCAGGATCTGCTGAAGTTTAGCAAAATCCTTATCTGTATATAATCTGTTTCCTGACTCTGTATGAAATGAAGGTTTTAATATATCCTTTTGATCATAAAACCGTATTGTTCTTAAAGTGACATGAGCCTTACTGGCAAACTGTCCTGATGTATAATATTCTTTATCCATTCTATCCTCTAAACAACTGGAGCAACCATAAGAAAAAATATGTAATAAGTCCTCTTGCTATTAAAGAAAGGAGGGCCGTAAGTATAAGAAGCACAGCAGCGGTTGTTAATACTATATTAAGTATGTCCTTTCTCGCTTTTCTATCCTTTTCTTCATGATAAGCTGTACTTTGAATATTGGTCTTTCGATTATAAAGATCATAATAAGGACTATCTGCAAATCTTTTATCCTCACTGATCTTATCCTTTTCTTCAACTTTATATTCTTTTACCTGCTCTATTTCCTGTGGTTCTTCCACAGGCCCCTCATAATATTCGCCACATTTAGGACAAAGGCTTAAACACTTGTCATAATCAAACACCCTGCCACAACTAGGGCATTTGACTTTCCTCTCTTTTATCATAAAAATACCCCCGTAAATCTATTATTTTTATTAATTAACCTTCTTTAAATCTAAATAATCTATATGTTTAAGATTATATTTTGAAACCAGTAAAGAAGCAAGTTTCTCTGCCTTTTTATTGATCACCATTTCCTTTGAATGGCAATCCGCTCCGAATATAACCTTATTTCCAACTTCCCCTGCTATCTTCCAGAACTTTGGATTTGGATAAACCCTTTCATCCATTAATCCTAAAAAGTTAATCTCTAAAGGAACATCCACCTCTTTAGCCTTAATACATATATGTTTCATCTCTTGATAATAAGTCTCATCACTTCCAGTAAAATTAATGATGTCCGGATGAGCAAAGCAGGAAAATTTTCCTGTTTCTAAAGCTTCAATAGTCTGATTTACATATTGCACTAAAAGCTTCACATCATCAGTTGATGTCCCTGAAGCTGGAGCACCCATTTCATTATATAAGAAATGCTGCCCCAATATGAGATAATCCACCTCCGGATACTTTTTTAATTCATCCATGATCTTATAAAAATAATCCGGATAATATTCCGCCTCAAAACCAAGAAGTATCTCTATATCATTTTTATATTCCTTCTTAAGATCTGAAATAGTCTTTATATAATCTGGCAGCTGATCAAGCAGCATCCTCATTCCGGAATCATAACCTTCAGGCCATACCTGAGGTATGTGATCTGAAAAGCCAAAGCACTTAATCCCTCCCTTTATAGCTTCTTCAATATATTCTCTTTCTGTCCCGAATGCATGACGACAACGCCATGTATGAGCATGATAATTCGCTAACATATTTTTCCCTTTCTATTTGGTAAGCTCAAAGAAACAAAGTGCACTGCAGGCTGCAACATTTAAAGAATCAACTCCATTTGCCATTGGGATCTTTACTGTATAGTCTGATTGTTCTATGGTACTTTCTCTAAGCCCCTCTCCTTCAGTTCCAAGAAGGATGGCCATCTTACCTATCTTTTTTAATTCTTCGTCATCTATATCCACTGTATTTTCTCTAAGAGCCATGGCTACAGTCTTAAACCCGAGATTATGAAGATCTTTAATATAATCATCGCAAGAATCAAGATAAGTCCATGGAACCTGAAATGCCGTTCCCATACCTACTCTTAAGGCTCTTCTGTAGAGAGGATCTGCCGAATCTGGTGTAAGTAATACCGCTTCAACTCCAAGGGCTGCCGCGCTTCTAATTATTGCTCCTACATTTGTAGGATTAACAACGCTTTCTAAAACCGCTATCCTTCTCTTATCTTTAATAAGCTCCTTCGGGTCTTTACTTTCTTTACGTTTCATTGCTGAAAGTACTCCTCTTGTAAGCTTAAAGCCTGCCATTTTAACCAGAACGTTAGTTGGAGCGCTAAATACCTTTATGTCATTATTTCCTGAAAGCCTTTCAGCCTTTTCGATAACTTCCTTTGTCTCCCCCTGTATCATACTGTCTTCCACAAGAAATGATACCGCTTCATATCCGGCATTAAGGGCCCTATCTATAACTTTTGGACTTTCAGCAATAAATATGTTTTCCATAGGTCTTTCAGGATCACTACCACCTATTCCATTTATAAGCTGTTTTTCTGAAAGCCTAACATAAATATCTAATTCTTTATCTAAAAAGTCATTTATCTCTATAATCTTCATATTCTTCCTCTTACAAAAAACACCTTTGATATTAATGGAAATCCCTATCTTTATCAGATTATGGATCCATTTCTATCGAAACTTGTGTCTAGATATTATAACACCATGTATAGCATTAATCACAAATATTTTTCTTTTATTATTTTCTTATTTTTTATATAATATTAAGGTGTCTGCTTATTTTAGACACAGTTATATTATAAACCCGTTATTGAAAGGATTTAAAAATGAGAATTGCAGTAGCATATGAAGATGGTCTTGTTTTCCAGCACTTTGGCAAGACAAAAGAATTTAAAATATATGAAATCGATGGTACAGAAATCGAAAATTGTGAACTTATCACTACCGATGGAGAAGGTCACGAAACCCTTGCTCCTCTTCTTTCAGACTATGATATCGATGTAGTTATCTGTGGCGGCCTTGGAGAAGGCGCACAGAACGCCCTTGCAGAAGAAGGCATCCACGTTATATCAGGAGCTTCCGGCGATGCAAATCAGGCTGTTAAAGATTTTCTTGCAGGAAATCTTACATCTCAGGGTGTTAACTGTAACCATCACGAAAATGGTGGCTGCGGCAGTGACGAAGGCTGCGGATGCGGCAGTGATGAAGGTTGCGGATGCGGCAGTGACGAAGGTTGCGGTTGTGGCGAAGGCTGTGGCAGTGATGAAGGTTGCGGTGGCTGCGGCGGTGGCTGTGGCGGCTGTATGGATCCAAAATCACGCCCAATCATCTACGAAGGTCCTAATGCAGGAAAGATAGTAAGCGTTCACTATACAGGCACTCTTGATGATGGTTCTAAATTCGACTCATCTTATGACAGAAATGAACCACTTTCATTCGTATGTGGAACAGGTATGATGATCGCAGGTTTTGATAAGGCTGTAGTTGAAATGACAGTAGGTGAAACAAGAGAGATCCATCTTCTTCCTGAAGAAGCATATGGAGAAAGAGATCCAAAGGCCATCCTTAAGGTAGAACAGACAGAGATTCCAGGCTCTGAAAAATTAAACATCGGAGATCATATAATCCTCTCTAACAGCTATGGACAGCGCTTCCCAGTTGTTGTATCAGAGAAGGATGATACAATGATCACTTTCGACGCTAATCATGAACTTGCGGGAAAAGAGTTGAACTTTAAGATTGAATTAGTTTCAGTTGAAGACTGATCAATTGTTCTTACATGTAGATAATAACCAAAGCCCCCATGGTATAGATGTGAAATATCTGTCTTGAAGTAGTATATGTTTAGGCTTTTTTTTATGGATTTCAAATAATATAAAAATGTACCAGGTATCTTTCGAAGGTCATTGCAGGGCGCCGCAACTAAGGCGGGAGCCGGGCCGAAGAAAGATTGCCTGGTACATTATATCGTCTGAAATCCACCCAAAAAACAATCTGGCTTTTATTTTTTTATTTATGTATGAAAGAAATCATCCCCGGGCCAAGCTTCTCATTAGGCCTTTCAATAAATCCATTTTCTATGTAGAAATTCTCACGGCCCTTGGCACACATCAGATCCAGCATCATTTCCTCTCCCTCCATGGTCAGGGATGATACATAATTCTTTAAATACTTTATTAATTTAGATCCGATTCCTCTTTTACGATATTCAGGAAGAATGATAAGGTCCTGGATGTAACAGATTACTCCTCCATCCCCTACGATTCGGCCCATTCCAATGATCTTTTCATCATCATAGACTCCTACCATATAAAGACAATTTTCTACTGCAAGACCTGCCTGTCTTTTGGTAAGCATCTTCCAGCCTACTGCTGCTCTAAGAGAAAGATATTCCTCAACACTTAATTTCTTTTCAATATATTTAATCATAATCTAACTGATACGCCTTTATCCTTAAGATATTCTTTTAAATTCTTTATTTCCAGCTCTTTAAAATGAAATAAAGAAGCTGCCAGTGCTGCATCGGCATGGCCTTTAGTAAGAGCCTCGTAAAAATGTTCCTTATTTCCAGCTCCACCAGAGGCAATTACAGGAATATTTACCATTTCTGCAATAGTGTCAGTAAGTTCAATATCATATCCTGCCTTTGTTCCATCACAGTCCATGCTGGTAAGAAGGATTTCACCAGCTCCGCGTTTTTCACACTCAGCTGCCCATTCAACTGCATCAATACCCATATCAAGTCTTCCGCCATTTTTATAAATGGTCCAGCCGTCTCTATCCTTACATCTTCTGGCATCTATAGCAACCACAACACACTGGCTTCCAAATTTATCTGCTGCTTCAGAGATGAGATTTGGATTATCGATGGCTGAAGAATTAATTGATACCTTGTCAGCCCCTTCTCTAAGTATTGCTCTGAAATCATCTACAGTTCTTATTCCACCACCAACAGTAAATGGAATAAAGACTGTTTCAGCAACACGTCTTACCATATCAGTAACGATGTTTCTTCTATCAGATGATGCAGTGATATCAAGGAATACCAGTTCATCTGCTCCAGCAAGATCATAGGCCTTTCCACATAAAACAGGATCACCTGCATCTATTAGATCAACAAAATTTACGCCTTTAACTACTCTTCCATCCTTAACATCCAGGCATGGGATAATTCTCTTTGTATGCATTATTTTTCTCCCGAATTACAATTCAATAAAGTTCTTAAGTATCTTCAGTCCCACATCCGAACTCTTCTCTGGATGGAACTGGCATGCATATACATTTCCTCTTTCAACTGATGCATCTATATCTACAGAATAATTTGTAGTAGCTGCAACATCTTCTCTATTCTCAGCCTTTAAATAATAAGAATGGACGAAATAAACATATGGCTTATTTTCCAAGCCTTTAAATAGGGTTGCCCCTTCTTTAATACTAAGGTCATTCCAGCCTATCTGAGGTACAGGAGTATCCTTTGAATCAGGAATACGATGGATCTTACCCTTTAATATACCAAGACCTTTAACTCCAGGTGTCTCTTCACTTTCTTCAAACAAAACCTGAAGACCAAGACATATTCCAAGGAATGGTTTCTTAGTATCAATAAAATCATGAATAACTTCTTCTAAACCATATCTTCTTATTTTATCCATAGCATCTCCAAAGCTTCCAACACCCGGAAGGATTGCTTTATCAGCTTTCATTATCTCATGTCTGTCACGAGTAACGATACATTCTTCTCCCAGATATTCGATTGCCTTTTCAACGCTCTTAATATTACCAGCGTCATAATCAAGTATTGCTATCATACGGTCATCCTCTCTAAGTTATCCATATCAATAATAACGTTTCTTATTTTTACATAAAATATTAAGGTTATCAAGTAAAACCAAAAAAATTTTTTATATAAAAAAAATCAAAGGGGAAGAGATTTACTCTTCCCCATAATAATCATTTAGAAATCATTCTGTGTATTTATGATAGGAAATGAACCTGACTCACTATCATTAAATACGTAATATACTCTGTCATCTTCCGGCTTAAGGAAAAGCTTTATAGATGTGAGCTTTTCTAATTTGTTTCCTGAAGCTTCCCAGATCTTTTTTGCTTCTGCAATAAGATCAGCTTCTCTTACCTGTTCGCCATAAAATTCCACGAATACATCTTTTTTCATTTTAAACCCTCCTAAATACTAACCTGGATGTAAGTTATATAAAATAAATCACTCTGTAATTTTAATAAAATCACGAGTTATTTGTCAACTTTATCACCTCTGGTGTTTAATTCAAAATAGAATACAACACCATTATCTACATTATAAACTCCATAATCCTGCTGGTGGGACTTCATTATCGCTTCAACTATAGAAAGTCCGATACCAGATCCGCCATAGCTTCTGGTTCTTGCTTCATCACCCTTATAGAATTTGATAAATACCTTATTGATATCCTTTTCAGCAATCCTGTCGCCTTCGTTAAATACATTAACCCTGACGCATTCATCCTTCTTTTCATACCATACACGTATGGTACCGCCTTCTTTAGCGTAGTGAATAGCATTACTGAGATAATTGGTGAATACCTCTTCTATCATGAATTCATCTGCCCATACAGGTATCATCTCAGGATCATCAAAGCAGAATCTTATATTCTTTTGCTGCATTGGAAGCTTATTAGCTGTAACAACATCATTTACAAGATCTGTTATATTAAATCTCTCAATACTAAGAGTTTTACCATATTCTAATTCATTAAGATCCAAAAGCTTCATAACCAGAGTATTCATCTTTTCAGCTTCATCTTTAATAACATCAATGTAATATTCCATTGATTCCGGATCATCTGTAATTCCGTCACTGAGACCTTCTGCATATCCCTGTATCAATGCAATTGGTGTTTTTAATTCATGAGACACATGAGATAAGAATTCCGATCGCATGGATTCAAGTTTATTTTTTTCCTCCAGGTCGTTTTGCAACTGAAGATTTGCTGATTTCAGCTTTGAGATATTCTCTTCAAGAGTAGTAGAAAGCTTATTCATACTTCTTCCAAGACGTCCTATCTCATCATCAGTCTTAACCTGAACCTTGGCATCAAAATCAAGCTTTGTCATCCTGTCAGCGATCTGGCTCATTTCAATAATAGGAGCTGTAAATCTGTGAGTCAGGATAAGAAGTGCAAAGGTCTCAAGAAGAATCAGTGCAAATGTAGCTATAGTAAAGAACTTGGCTGCAAATTGCATACTTGTATTTAAGGTTTCAAAATTTCTTCTTAAGATTACAATGTTTCCATTATCAAGCACTCCGTAAAGATCGAGAGTCGACCCAAGACTGGTATCATCAATCCCATCTCCATTATAATCAAAAAGATTATCTGAAATGGAGGATAATTTAATGATATATCTCTCAGGAGTTTTACTGATGGCACTAAAATCATTATTCGCTATGATACTCTGAATAGAAAGCGACATTTTCCTGTTGATATATGCCGATGAATATATCTGCATATTCTCTGTATTTATTATAACAATGAGGGAATTTCCCGAATTTTTTACATTTCCATAGAAATCTCCAACACCGTTAACTTCAAGACTATCATCATTTTCAATAGATTTAACAAAATCATTACAGGAATAATATGTATCTACCAGGGTTTTCTTTGCATTGATAAGATAAAAATCTTCAATCATAAATCTGCTTATGATCCATGCAACGCAAACAATAGCAATGGTTATTGATACTGTAATACCAATGATCCTAAATCTAACTGAATTATTATACCCGTGTTTCTTTTTTATGCTGATTTCATTTCTTGTTACGGTATTCATTGATCGATCCTTATTTATACCTCAAACTTGTAACCGAGAGCCCATATAGTCTTTATATATTTTCCGCTTTCTCCAAGCTTAGCACGAAGTTTTTTAACATGTGTATCAATTGTTCTGGCATCGCCAAAATAATCATAATTCCAAACGTTGTTAAGAATCTTCTCTCTTGATAAAGCAACCCCCTGATTTACCATGAAATAGTTAAGGAGTTCAAATTCCTTAAATGAAAGATCTATAAGATTTCCATCCACTGTAACCTTATGCGCTGTAGCATCAAGTTTGATATTTCCAGCAACAATGATGGAATTTTCATCACTGGTCTGATAACGACGAAGCACTGCCTCGACTCTAGCAACTAAAATCTTAGGTGAAAATGGTTTTGTTATATATTCATCAACTCCAATTTCAAAACCACGGAGTTCATCTTTTTCCTCTGATTTAGCTGTTAACATTATGATAGGCACTTTAGAGATTTTTCTTATCTCTTCACTGGTCTCATAACCATCCATCTTTGGCATCATAACGTCCATGATTATAAGGGAAATGTCTTTATTCTCAACGAATTTATCGTAAGCTTCTTCTCCATCTCCCGCTTCGATCACAATATAATTTTTCTTTACCAGGAAATCTTTTACGAGTTTTCTCATTCTAGGTTCATCATCAACCACCAAGATTTTTGTATCTGCCATAATTATAACCTCCAGAATAATTCTCTAAGCATAGTAGCCCCACAATCCTTTATATGATAACAAGTATATTTGACAAAATTGTGAAATATAAAAAAGGACTGCTAAATATATTAGCAGTCCTAAAAAACTATTTTGCGTCTGATGGAGAAGCTTTGAAGTTGTCCATCTGAAAATTACCATTAATAGTGATCTGGTTCTGCTGACATAAAGCTTTAAGCTCATCTTCATATTCCTTTAAAGCAACTTTAGAATCTTCAATATCCTTCTTTGCTTTTTCTACATATGAATCATCATTCTTTGTAATAGAAGTCACTATCTGGTTTATTGCATCACGCTGTAATTCAGCGCTCTTAACATATTTATCTCTAAGGTCATTAACCTCTTTATTTTCGTATTTTAACGCCTTAAGGTCATTTATATATTCATCATACTTTGGCAGAGCCTCGTCTGTAAGCTTCTTTACCCAGTCAGTAGAATCTGCCTCTTTAGTATCAGAAGCGAAATATTCATTATAGATTTCTACAGCCTGCTGTCTCTTGACATTAAGTCTTGAAAGATCTTCACCAACAAACTTAACTATTTCAGACTGCAAAACTGACTGACTTACCCCTGTTGTGAAAGTAGATGGTTCTACATTAATATCTTTTCTCTTACCACAACCAATAAGTCCAAATGAACAAATACCAATGACTACAAGAGTTAATACTTTTTTTCTCATTTTTCATATCTCCCTCACTTATATAATGACTTGTAAATTATATCAAATTTCTTGGGATTTGTTAACTCTTTTTTGTTTCTTTTTAACAAAATCATTTTTGTGCTCTTCCATATACTTTTCGTACATATCAGGCCTTTTGATTTTTGTTCTCTCAATTGCAGTATTTCTTCTCCATTCTTCAACCTTTTTATGGTCTCCAGAAAGAAGAACTTTAGGAACACTAAGTCCCATATAGCACTCAGGTCTTGTATATTGAGGATATTCTACTAAACCATCATAAAATGTCTCATACACTGCACTGTCGTCTTTACCAAGCACCCCTGGCACAAGTCTTGAAATGCAATCAATCATAGTAATTGCAGGAAGTTCTCCACCAGTTAAGACGAAATCTCCTAAAGAAACTTCTTCAGGCTGTATAAGTTCTAAAGCTCTTTCATCTATTCCTTCATAATGTCCGCAAAGAAATACTACATCTTCCTCTTTAGCCAGCTCTTCAGCAAACTTCTGATCAAAGGTTCTTCCCTGAGGTGACATATATAAAACCCTTGGCTTTTTACCTATTTTTTCTTCTACATCCTTGTAGCATAGATAAACAGGTTCTGCCTGCATAAGCATGCCACTTCCTCCGCCATAACAGTAATCATCAACATGCTTATATTTATTTGTGGCATAATCTCTTATATTTACAGTATTAAGATTTATAAGTCCTTTATTTATGGCTCTTCCGGTAATACTTTCATTTAAAGCATTCTGGATCATTTCCGGAAATAGAGTAAGTACATGAAAATTCATAATATTATCCTATCTATATCATTCCTTTAATAAGGCGAACTGTCATAGTATTATTTTCTATATCAACTTTTTTTACAAATTCATCTATGGCCGGTATAAGCACTTCTTTTCCATCATCGGTTATTACCTGATATACAGTCTGTGCTGCAGTCTCAAAATAATCCTTAAGGACTCCAACCTTTATACCGTCTTCAGTTACAACATCTATACCTAATACATCAGCTAAATAGTATTCCCCTTCAGCAAGTGGTACAGCATGCTCTCTATCAACATATATAGGGCACTGACGAAGTCTTTCTACATCATCGATGCTTTGAAATTCTTTAAACTGAAGTATAACAAGATTTTTAAAATATTTTACCCCTGTACATGTTACAGGAACCATTTCTTTCTTTATCTTTAAATAGCATTCCTTAAGATCATCAAATCTTTTAATATCATCTGAGATTGGAAATACTTTTACCTCACCATGGATCCCATGAGGCTGGGTGATCACACCCACCTGAAAATAC
The DNA here is from genome assembly GCA_017420535.1 of Eubacterium sp. GTDB lineage: Bacteria > Bacillota > Clostridia > Lachnospirales > Lachnospiraceae > Eubacterium_Q. The sequence continues at coordinate 35,325 of JAFOIV010000123.1, forward strand.
TGAATCATATTATTCTCCAAATATTTAAACTACTGGTAAAAAATAAAGCCGTGCCAAATGACACGGCCATATTTTTATAATTACTTGATATCCACAATAACCTTCTTGTCACCCTTCGAAGCAGCTGCTTTAACAACAGTACGGATAGCTTTTGCTATTCTACCGCTCTTTCCGATAACTTTACCCATGTCATCTGCCGCAACGTTAAGTCCAATTGTAATTGTGTTCTCATCGGTTGTTTCAGTTACTACAACCTGATCAGGTTCGTCCACAAGAGATTTTGCAATGATTTCAACTAATTCTTTCATTACGTGTCACCTCCTGGGAGCTTATTTCTCGATACCTGCCTGCTTTAAAAGTCTTGCAACTGTTTCAGTTGGCTGAGCACCGTTTGAGAGCCATTTCTTTGTCTCATCAGCGTCAACCTTAACTAAAGCTGGCTCCTGGTTAGGATCATATGTTCCAAGCTGAGCGATAACAGCTCCATCTCTTGGTGACTTAGAATCAGCAACAACCACTCTATATAAAGGATGCTTCTTATATCCCAGTCTTCTTAATCTGATCTTTACTGCCATGTTTTTTTCCTCCTAAAATTTAATGTATTATCTAAAAGCCAAACGGCATTTTAAATCTTTTCTTTTTTCCTTTACCCATCATTCCTGAGAACTGCTTCATCATCTTCTTAGTCTGTTCAAACTGTTTGATGAATCTGTTTACCTCAGCCATATCAAGTCCACAGCCCTTAGCAATACGCTGTTTTCTACTTACATTGATAAGATCCGGGTTAGCTCTTTCTTCCGGTGTCATGGAAAGAATTATAGCCTTTGGATGAAGTGTTGCATTATCATCAATCTCCACATCCTTCATCTTATTTCCCATACCAGGAAGCATGTTCATGATATCGGATAAGCTGCCCATCTTTTCCATCTGTGCCAGCTGATCAAGGAAATCATTATAGTCAAATGATGCCTTTCTGATCTTCTTTTCCATCTCAGCGGCTTTTTCTTTATCGATTGCGGCTTCAGCTTTCTCGATAAGGCTTTCAACATCACCCATACCAAGAATACGGCTTGCCATTCTATCTGGATAAAATGGTTCGAGATCAGTTAATTTCTCCCCCATACCAGCATACATGATAGGCTTACCTGTTACAGCCTTTATTGAAAGTGCAGCACCACCTCTGGTGTCACCATCAAGCTTTGTTAGTACAACGCCGTCAACACCAATCTCTTCATTGAAGGTCTTGGCAACATTTACAGCATCCTGACCTGTCATTGAGTCAACAGTAAGGAGCGTATATGTAACAGCAACTTCCTTCTTGATACATTTAAGCTCATCCATCATGTCCGCATCAACATGAAGACGACCAGCTGTATCTACAAATACAACATTTATTCCATTCTTATCAGCATGCTTTAAAGCAGCCTTAACTATCTCAACAGGTTTATATTCTGTTCCCATTTCAAATACAGGAACACCAACCTTTTCACCATTGATCTTCAGCTGTTCTATCGCAGCAGGTCTGTATATATCACATGCAACCAGCATGCACTTCTTACCCTTGTTCTTAAGCTGTCCGGCAAGTTTTGCAACTGATGTTGTCTTACCAGCACCCTGAAGACCACACATCATAATGATGGTAATTTCATTGGATGGAAGAAGTTTTAATTCTGTAACTTCAGAACCCATAAGTGAAACGAGTTCATCTTTTACTATCTTAATTACCATCTGTCCAGGATTAAGACCTTTAAGCACTTCTTCGCCTACAGCCTTCTCGCTGACAGAATTGATAAATTGTTTAACGACCTTAAAGTTAACATCGGCTTCAAGTAAAGCACGTTTAACTTCCTTCATGGCTTCCTGAACATCTTCTTCTCTCAGGGCGCCTTTGCTGCGGAGCTTCTTAAACACATTCTGAAGTTTATCACTCAAACTATCAAATGCCATATTATCCTCCGTTTAAGCACTGTGTGCATAATTATAGTTCTTCAAAAATCTCTTCGGATTTTGTAAGAATCTCATCTATCAAAGTATCAAGACCAGCATCCTTATTCTTTTCCTTTATAAGTTCTGCAGTCTTTTGTATTTCTGTAATCTTCTCTTTAGCTGATAGAAATTTATTAACAAGATGAAGCTTTTCTTCATAACCTTCTAACAGTTTGTCGCACCTTTTGATCATATCATAGGCGCCCTGTCTAGAAATGTTACTTGTTCTTGCAATTTCCGCATAGGACATATCATTAAATACTATGTCTTCATATGCCTGCTTTTGATGTTCTGTAAGCAGTTCTCCGTAAAAATCATACAAAAGAGACTGGCGTACTATCTTTTCCATAAAACCGCCTTATTAATTTCTTGTAAAGTAATCTTCCTTTACAGCCTTGTTTAATATACTATATGAAGATCTTAGTGTCAAGTATTTTTTCTTGACGCTTTTCTTTTTTTCTTTCTTATGACTTTACTGACTCTTAAATTCGGTTCCTTCCTCCTTTTCCTTACCTTTTTAACGGTTATCCCTGTCTTTGTTTTTCTATATTTCTTATCCGGTTCCTCTTTGTCAAAAATCGTATAATCTCTATCAAAAAGTATTCCGGTTATAAGATGCTTTAAAACAACAGGATCTGTCTTTTCAATGATCCTTTCTTCTACCTTAGCCTTAGAATAAGACTTATATGCCGGATAGGATAAAGAAATCACCATATCATCTATCTCTCTTCTCCATAACATATCCAGCTGATATTTTATCTTAACTCTAGGACACTCTTCAGCTTCTCTTTGAAGAATCACTTCATTTTCATCTGCCACCAGTATTCCCCAATAAGCCGGAACATGTTCCTTGGCATGTAACTCATGTTTTTTTCCAACTACCAGATAACACTCATCGCAATATTTTTCATAATCCTTAATCTGTGTCTTAAGCCTTGTATAAGAATCACTATCAGACTTTATCTCGAATCCTATTATCTTATCTTCAATTATCCCTATAGCATCTGCTCTAGAACCATAGATTACCTTTTCTTCCAGGATCCTGATCCTTCCATATGTTTCATCGAGATAATCGAATAATACTTCTCTTATGTCTACATCTTTCATAAATCATTTCCTTTAATAAGGATTTAGTAAAAAAATGGGACCACCGAAAAGTGATCCCATGGATGATTCTTTTTATTCCTCTACAAGATAAGGCTTAAGAACATTTAAGATTTCAACAATATTCTTATCTCCATAGATATTTAAGTCAATTGGCTTAGAGATATCAAGACTGAAGATTCCCATAATTGACTTCGCATCTATAACATATCTTCCAGCTACAAGGTCAAATTCTGCTTCAAAGCCGCTAATGTCATTTACAAAAGCTTTTACCTTATCTATAGAATTTAATGATACTTTAACAGTAGTCATACTTTTTGTACCTCCCTAAGTTTACATATTTATTTTCTGTATGATACAATAATAAAAGTTGCACACTTAAAAGTCAACAATTCTTAAATGAAATGGTGTAATAATTATATGAAATTACTAGAAGGAAAGAAAATATATATCTATACTCTTGGCTGTAAAGTTAATCAATATGAGTCTGATGCCATGTTAGAAAAACTATTGGCTGCCGGAGCAATAAAAGGAACTGAAGACGATGCTGATATCTGTATCGTAAATACCTGTTCCGTTACAAATATGGCCGATAGGAAATCCCGTCAGATACTAAGCCGCATGAGAAAGCAGTGTCCTGATGCCCTTGTGATAGCTACTGGCTGTTATGTTCAGGCCTGCTCAAGTGAGTTATTAGAAAATCAGCTCTGTCATATCATAATGGGTAACAACCGAAAGAAAGATGTTGTAAGGATCATTTCCGAATTCCTTTCTGAGAGAATTACAACTGATAATATCATTGATATAAACAAAGATTCTGAATTTGAAGATTTAAAGGTTAATATGCCTGAAACCCACACAAGAGCATATATTAAGATACAGGATGGCTGCAACAGCTTCTGTTCTTACTGTATAATCCCGTTTTTACGTGGAAGGATAAGAAATAAGCCTATTGATGAAATCTATGATGAAGTGGCAAATTATGCTAATAACGGCGTAAAAGAAGTGGTGCTTACAGGTATCAATATCTCATCTTACGGAGATATCGGAGAATATGACTTGGCAGATGTAATTTGCCGCATTTCTTCAGTTGATGGCATTGAACGTATCCGACTGGGTTCTCTTGAACCAAGGGTAATAACTGATGAATTTTTAGAAAGGATCAGTTCACTTCCTAAGGTATGTCCTCACTTCCATCTTTCTCTTCAGAGTGTATGCGACAAGACTCTTAAGAATATGAACCGAAAATACACTGTAGATGATATAAAAAGAATCTGCACAGCCCTTAGAAAGACTTATAAATTCCCAGCACTTACAGCTGATATAATCGTTGGCTTCCCTGGGGAAACAGATGAGGATTTTGAAGTTACAAGAGCAAATCTTGAAGAACTTAACCTTTATGAGATGCATGTATTTAAGTTTTCCCGCAGAAAAGGTACTGTGGCTGATGGCATGAAGGATCAGGTACCTGAAACAGAAAAATCAAAGAGAAGCGATGTCCTCCTTAAAATGAGAGATGAAAACATGAAGAATTATAATGATCTCTTCAAAGGCGATACTATCAGCGTTTTAGTTGAAGAAATAGTTGAAAAAAATGGCAAAGCGTACTACCGCGGTCACACCGAAAGATATATGGATGTGCTTATTCCAATTCAAGGCGAAGCTGATCCTACAAAGATCAATACTATAATCCAGACTGAATATTAGATCTATTCCGTCATAAAAAGGCCTCTGCATAGAACTTAAATGTTCTTATGCAAAGGCCTTTTTTAAAAGAAAAATATGTTATTACACATCAAAGATCTTATCCGGCTCAGTTTCGATCATATCTTCTCTTGCCAGCATAATAAGATCATCCTCTGTAATATCAGGATTTTTTACGATTCTAGTAGCCTGTCTGTCAACGCATCTTTCAAAATAGTTACGAACGAGACGTGCATTTGCAAAGTTCTCTTTCTTTCCTTCAGCAATACCACGTAAATAATTCTCAGCCATCATATATGCGCCTGGATCAAGATCATAATCATTCTCACTGCACATAACAACGAAGATATCCATAAGTTCATCACTTGTATAATCTCCGAAACTGATATATTTATTGAAACGTGACTTAAGACCTGGATTGGATTCGATGAATGCATTCATCTCATTTGGATAACCAGCAACGATAACGATAAGGTCATCACGGTCATCTTCCATTCTCTTAAGGAGTGTATCTACAGCTTCCTGACCATAGTCACCCGCGTCACCATAGTTAGTAAGTGTATAAGCTTCATCGATGAATAAAATACCACCAACTGCTCTATCAACTACTGCTGATGTCTTGATAGCTGTACCACCTGGGAAATGGTCAACAAGACCAGATCTGTCAACTTCTATAAGCTGTCCACGGCTAACAACTCCAAGCTGTTTATAAATCTTTGCAAGAAGTCTTGCAACTGTCGTCTTACCTGTACCAGGATTACCAGTAAATACAAGGTGAAAAGACATATCAACCTTTTTAAGTCCCTGAATCTCTCTAAGCTTACGAACCTTGATCAGGTTAATGATGTGCATCAGATCCTTCTTAACTGAATTAAGACCGATCAGATTGTTTAATTCTTCAATAAGCTCATCAAGAGGCTTCTCAATCTTGTCATCTTCTGCAGCTTTGCCTTTTCTGCTACGTCCTACAGCACCTTTGCCTCTGTGAAATGATGCATTAGGATCCTCTTCCTTTTTGATATTCTGGAATTCAGAGATATCATCTGCTCTTTTCTTAATTAAGTTGTATCCTTCAGCATCTACAGAAACCTTTGTTGTAAACTGTCCTGTTGCGGCATTAAATTTAGCTGTTGTCTTTATGTCAGAACCAGCTTCAGGCATACTAATACTGTCTTCTCTGTTAAGCAGCATATTCGATATTTCTCCTTGATACTTAAATTGTAATTGCATAATTAAAAACACAACTACTATATATTATTATATAATGCACTTGTGTCTAATTAAAGGCTAATTGTGTACAAGTTTCTGTCAATTTTGATAAATTTATTTTATCAAAATTGACAGAAACTTTATTTTTTATTGATCACCTTATCTCTTAAAGCCTCAAAGCTTTCATTACTGATAAAATGTTCAATTCTGCAGGCATCTTCCTGTGCAATCTCTGCATCTACACCAAGGGAAATAAAGAAATCCTTAAGAACTGTATGTCTCTCATATATTCTTTCAGCAATTTCCATACCTTCTTCAGTAAGATAGATATATCCTGCATCTGTAACTGTAATATACTTCTTTTCCCTTAAATTCTTCATAGCAATGCTGACACTGGACTTCTTAAATTCAAGTTCATTTGCAATATCTACAGCTCTTACTACAGGAAGCTTCTTTGATAACATGAGAATTGCTTCAAGATAATTCTCTGTTGATTCATTTGATTTAATATTATGCAAAATCTGTCACCTCTGAAAAATATTAAAAGGATCTACCCCTCTTTTAACTTTACTTTTTGTATAATACAACATACCAGGTCAGTTTGCAACCTCTAACTTATGTTAGTTTTTAAGGGTTCAAACTAACCAATCATCCTTCATCAGGAATATAGTAACTACCCATTATCTTAAACACATCTGTTTCATTCATCAGCTGGAAAATAAGGGCTTTAGTCTCTTTTTTTACAAAAGAACACTTCAGTTCAGCAATGAAAACATAATTCCAGATTTCTTTTTCATCAGCTTTTGAATGTATCTCAGCAAGATTAATACCGTAGTCAGCTATCATTGAAAGAACACTAGCAAGACTTCCGCTCCTGTTCTCACATACAAACATTATCTTTAATCTGTTATCTTCAGGCCTTACCACAAGATTTCTTGTAAATTTAATCAGCTTTTTCTTATGCTCAATACCATTTTCAATTGAAGGAATGATACGGCATTCATTGATATATAAAGGATTATCGCATATTATCTTATGCATCTCATCAGAAACGCTATATCCGATATCCTCCATAATGCCAAGGCCTGCTGTTTCTTCATCTTCTAATACACATTTTAAAAGATTGTCCATTCCCTCTACAGTATCAACATTCTTTTTATCTATATGTTTTAAGATGTCTTCATCTCTTTTTTCAATAACATATTTTTTTATTTCCGGCATGGAATCTACATATGAAACATCAAGGCAATTTCTTAACTCAAGGGTTCTTCCATATTGGTATTTCCTGCTAACTTCCATAATTCGTTTGATAAGAGCTTTGTACTCCATCTTAATGGAAGGGTCCACACCGGTTGTGAGCCTTTCAATTATTTCCACTTCTCTATCAGGTTTATAGATTGCATCCTCAGTTTCAGCCTTGCAACGAGCAACACAATCTGATAAATGCATTCTCTCTTCAAAAAGCTTCTTGATCTCATTATCTACACGGTCAATGTTTACTCTTACTTCTGAAAGATCCATATACTCCTCTTTTCTTAATAAAGCCACACAAAATTGTCATCAGTATCAATAAAGTCTATATTATAAATAAATATAACCTTAGTTATATTATTGTCTTTCATAAATTTGCTTAAACTCTCAGTATGGAAATATCTTAAGTCCGCCATATATATATCACTATAATTATCTGCTAAAAATGGTACCAGGGCATGAGCATAAGAATCCTTTATTATAAGCATTTTCTCATCATTATCTGCCTTGGAAGTGATATGTTCCATGGCATGATTTCCGTCCAGATATGTAGTGTACATATCTTTCTTATACAGATTCTTATAATTATATACATCACTGAAACTGATAGATTCCTCAGTTATATCTACATTGTATGTATTATTCTTATTATCGTAAAGGATAAAATCATCTTTAGCTGCTGTATAAACCGGTGCTTTTGAGTATGAAGAACCTAAAAAAGCCTTCTTCATTTCTGTTCTGTCATATTCTTCCTTACTAACAGGAGTCTCTCCTAAGGCTTTAATCAGTTCTTCATATCCTAAATAAGCACCATCCTGTGTCCAATGGTGATCAGTCCTATAAAAGATATATTCGTCCCTATGTTCCCCTAAGGCAGGGCTGATATCAATAAGTTCAACTCTTTTATTAAGATTATCCTTAATATAACTAATGGCAAGACTTTCCTCATCAGAAGGAAGCATTTCCCTTTTCTTTGAGTAATAATATGAGGCATTAGGTATCATAAGGAAATAAAAGGATCTGTCTTTATTCTTATCCACAAAATCATTGATATATCCTATATTTTTTGAAAGCTTATCCTCGTCATATCTAAAATCTGTAAGATAACTTCCATCCCTTTCAACATATACTCCGTTCATCAGGCTATATCCCATGAAATGCTTAACTGAAGTAGATAATCTTACCAGATCATCCTTAAAGATTATCTGATCTGAAAGATAAGCTTCTATCTCCTCAGTATATTCACCGGTTTTAACCTTTTCAAAAGTTATAGAAGGTTTTAAAGTAAGATTCCTATTCTCAAGATCAGAAAACTTTCTATCCTTTTTAAGGAAAACTCCCAAAGAAAAGATGAGAATATATAAACAAAATGAAATTGTAATGATAATACTCCTCTTTCTCATAAAACGCTCCTAAAATCTAAAATAAATAAAAGGATTATAAGCTCCCTGGGCAAGGAATGCAGTTGAAAGTGTCATTACTGCCAGAATTAATATTACATATAATGCAGTCTTTAAATTCTCATTTTTTATCTTAATCTTCTTTATCAGATCAGTTGACAGAACGGCTGCAACGATTAAGAATATAAAGAATTCCCCTATGTAAAAACCAGTAGTATTTCCAGCAAAGGAAAGTCCCTTTCCTAAGAATAATTTAGCCATTCTTTCTTTAAGTACTTTAAACTCATCATTTGCAAATATCACCCATCCAAGATTGATAAAGAATAAAGTATATATTCTGGATATAAATCCCGGCAGTTTCTTTAACACTTTTTCAAAGCCTAACTTTTCAATCATAAGAAGAACAAAATAATATCCTCCCCATATGACAAAGTTCCAGGCAGCCCCATGCCAAAATCCGGTGAGAAGCCATACAACCAAAAGATTTAATGCCTGTCTCTTTTTTCCTCTTCTATTTCCGCCTAAAGGAATATAAAGATAATCTTTAAACCAGCTAGAAAGTGAGATATGCCATCTACGCCAGAATTCAGTTATAGATTTTGACATATAAGGATGATCAAAGTTCTCTAAGAATTTAAATCCAAACATTCTTCCAAGACCTATAGCCATATCTGAATATCCTGAAAAGTCAAAATAAATCTGAAAGGAAAAGGCAATTGTAGCTATCCACATAAGGACAATGGAACTTTTTTCATCAGAAAGTGCATTTATCTCATTATAAATAGAACCTGCAGTATTAGCTAAAAGCACCTTTTTCCCAAGTCCTGTAACAAATCTTATTATGCCATAACTGAATTTATCAACAGTTTCTTTTCTTGATTTTAATTCTTTCTCTACAGTCTGATATCTTACGATAGGACCTGCAATAAGCTGAGGGAAAAGACATACATAACAGCTTAGATCTATCAGATTATGCTGTGCTTTTACCCTTCCCCGATACACATCGATATTATAAGAAAGTATCTGGAAAGTATAAAAAGATATTCCTAAAGGAAGAGCAACCTTTATCATTTTATATACGCTTCCCGTTAAGGCATTATAATTTTCAATAAAGAAATTACTGTATTTAAAGAATACCAGGCTGCCTAATTCAATAAATACCCCTGATAAAAACCAGATGGTACTCTTTCTTCCACTGTACTTTTCTGTCATTATCCCTGATATATATCCAACTAAAATGGTAAGGATTATAACTAAAAGAAATTTATGTTCTCCCCAGCCATAAAAAAACAGGCTGGCAATTAAAAGCCAGATATTTCTAAACTTCTTAGGAAGAAGATAATATCCAGCAATAACCACCGGAAGAAAACCATATAAAAATGTTATACTTGAAAATAGCATATTTATCCTACCACCCATAAATTCTTTTATTCATTATCAAGTTCTTTAAGGAACCTTGATTCATTGCAGCTCTTGCTTCCCATAGTTTTTGGACTATAGATATAAAGCTTGTCACTGCTTCTTGTTAAGGCCACATAAAACATTCTTCTTTCTTCTTCAATTTCTGATTCAGCCTTAGCTTTTTTATGAGGAATATCTCCCTCAACACAGTTTATTATATGTACCTCTTTAAATTCAAGTCCTTTCGCACTGTGCATTGTCATTAATCTGACTCCATCTGTGGCGTCCTGATACATCTTCTTCTTTTTACTTTCTTCTATAAGGATTTTTCTATAATCCTCCATATATGTAAAGAATTCATCGAAATCCTTAGTGCCTTCAGCCATTCCCTGAAAATCATTAAGGATATCAAATATCTCTTCCTTATCCATATTTCTCTTATCACAGAAATCAGCTATATAATCATCGTAACCTACGGCTTTTCTTATGTAATTGATAGCCCCATAAGGATCCAGCTTGCTTATCCTACGAAGCTGATTATTTAAGATTCTTATATTAGTTACAAGATAGTCCTTATCTCCTGCTTCCTGGATCAGTTCTCTAAGATCTATATTTTCATACTTAAGCATATTTCTGCTGATGTATCTTACAGGTTTATTCATAAAATTAAGAAATATCTTTCTTCTATCATCTCCTATAGCAAACAGCATATAGGAAATAATAGGCACCACCGCAAAATGATTGAATATATCCGGCATAAGATCTCTAAGAACAAATGGAATATTAAATTCTCTCAGCTTAAATATAAGCTTTCTTGGATCCTGATTAGTTCTGTATAATACAGCAATATCTCTTGGCATAAGCCCTTCCTTTAAAGATAGTCTTATCCTATCCACCACCATATCACACTGGGTACCATTATCCTTAGGCTTTATAAGAGTAACCCGCCCTGTATCATCAATACCGGATCTAAGCCTCTTTTTATATCTTTTTTTATTATTTGTGATGAGATTTCTCGATTTATCACAGATAATCCTAGGACATCTGTAATTAAGAGAAAGCGAAAGGATATTTGCCTTCTTAAACTCCTGTCCAAAGGACAGCATTATATCCGGCCTTGCTCCTCTGAAACCATATATAGACTGATCATCATCCCCCACCGCAAATATATTATCATCTGGATGGACCAAAAGTTTTAAGATCTCATACTGTATCAGATTAGTATCCTGAAACTCATCCACCATGATATAAGGATAAAGCTTATGGATCTGCTTTAAAATATCTTTTCTTTCTTTAAGAAGGGTATAACACATGGATGACATATCATTAAAATCCAATCTTTTTAACCTCTTTTTTTCATCCTGATATTCTGTATAAAGTCTTTTAAAATCGCCAGAAGGCATATCCTTGCTGTAATAATCCTCTATATCTATCATATCAAAAGATAAGATATCCATCTGAAGGATCACACTGTTTAAGACCTCATTATTATCAGCATATTCTGGATTGATACGTCTAAGAAGGCTTCTTATGATACCCATCTTTTCTTCTTCAGTGATAACCGCATCATCGCTGAATTTATAAGCAGTACGGATTATCCAGTAGAAAAATGAATGAAATGTAGCAAATCTAACATTTCCATATTTTCCGCCGGAAATACGAAGAAATCTTTCTTTCATGGATTCAGCCGCAGCCTTAGTAAAGGTTATAACAAGGATATTCTCCGGCCTAACCTTCTTTTCTTCTATTAAGTTTAAGATTCTATAAGTGATGACTGTAGTCTTACCTGACCCTGGAGTACCCAGTACAAGAAGAGGCCCCTTGCCCCATCTGATAGCTTCTGATTGTTCCTCGTTAAAAACTGCCTTCTTCATTTATCCCCTTTAAAGACCTTTTTTGTAACCTAAAAGGAGTATAGCATTTAAACTATACTCCTCTATATCTCATATTTATATGACTATAATAAATTAAGCATTCTTTCCGCAGCACTGCTTATATTTCTTACCAGAACCGCAAGGACATGGATCATTTCTACCGATCTTCTTTTCCTTAACAACAGTGTGTGACTTCTTCTCTGTAAGATAAAGCTCTTTTCTCTTTTCAACTGAGAAGATGTTATCCCACTGTGGAAGCTCATATAACCAGTCAGCTTTGCACTGTACCATGTTCATATAAAGCTTCTCTGGATCAATATCAAGGCTTACTTCTGAATCCTCTGTAATGTTATCAAGGTCATTTGAAGTCTTTAAGCTGTCATCGATGCCATCAAGGAAACCTGTCATTGTTTCGATATCTGTTCCGTACTTCTCTGCAAGGCCCTTAACTGTGCCCTTTTCAACTGCTGTAACATCAGCAAGAAGCTTCTCATAGATTCCCTTTTCAATAAGGAAATATCTCTGCCAGAACATCTGACCTTCTTTAGTTCTATCATCTAAATTATAAGCGTGTTCACGCCAATCTTTTAAAAGTCCCATCGAATTTCTCCTAAACTAAGTTATTTATTTTTCCTCGTGCATTATATCAAATTAAATGTTCACTTTCAATATCCTTTTAACAGGATCTTATTCATATCTTAAAGCTTCAATCGGATCAAGCTTTGATGCCTTAATTGAAGGAATAAGGCCAAATATGATACCGATTACCATTGAAAATGCAACTGATACAATAATAGCCGGAACAGAGATAGCCACCGGCACAGAAGCAAGGTGTGATATAAAATATGAAAGTCCGATACCACAGAGGACTCCTAACAGACCGCCAAGGCTTGTAAGAACTGCCGCCTCTGTAAGGAACTGACTTAAGATAACTTTTCTTCTTGCTCCAAGGGCCTTCTTAAGTCCTATCTCTCTTGTACGCTCTGTTACTGAAACCAGCATTATATTCATAACGCCTATACCACCAACTAAAAGTGATATACCTGCGATCCAGATAAGCTGACGGCTTGTAGCACTTGAAAGATTCTGAAGTTCTTTAGCTTTCTCAAGAGTATCCTCACTCTTATAAGTTACCTTGGAATTCTTTTCCTCCTGGTCTGACACAGGAATAAGATTATTAAGGTAATCTGCAGCATTTTTTCCTGCCTTTGTCATATCTTCTGTAGACTTAGCTTTAACCACCAGCTGATATGGCTGATCATAAGCATATACTTCCTGCCATGATGAATCAGGAATAAGCATCATTCCTGAAGTTGCATCTCCAAAATAAGTCTCCCACTCACTTAAAGATGTAAGATTGATCTCGAAGTCTCCTTCCATCTTACTTACAACTCCAACAACAGTAAAAGGAATTCCTTTTAATTCAATAACTTTTCCAACAGGATCATCGCCATCAAATATATTATCAACAGCAGCATCATCTAAAACTGCTACATTTCTTATCTTTGTAAAGTCTTCCTTGATAAGATTTCTTCCTGCCTTAACCTGATAACCGTTAAGCTTTAAATAATCTGCATTTGATCCTATGATAGCCAGCTGGATATCACTCTTATTCTTATAAACAAGTCCGTTATATTCATTAGCTTTGTAGTATCTTACTGCATCCGCGATACCAGGAAGATTTTTTATATCCTCCAGCATCTTTTCTGAAATAACAGGAACCTTTGACATATCAACTCCATCATTTGGAAGTACCTGCATACCACTCATCTGAGTATTGATATTAACTACATTTGTTCCTGAGCCTACAAGACTATTCTTTATCTGATCATTTGTACCTTTAATGGTAGAAACGATTGCTATAATAGAAGCAATACCAATGATAATACCAAGCATTGTAAGGAAAGAACGCATCTTATGTCCGATTATTCCCTGAAATGAAAGTCTAATATTCTCGATCATACTTATTCCCCCTTACTTATAAATGTCGTCAAGATTATCTGATACTACACATTTCTTATCTTCTACTGCATCTTTAAGATATGGGAATGCAATGTAATCATTAGGTGAAAGGCCACTCTTTATTTCTATGTATGATCCCCAGTAAGTCTTTCCGGTTTTAACATATTTCTTTTTTAAATGACCATTATCATCTACCATTACATATGAATTACCATTTTCTTTTTTAATAAATGCTACTAAAAGACAGATATTATCAGAATCTGTATTATCAGAAGATTTGTCAAATGATGCATTTATCCACTGGCCTGGATATATATTATCCTCAGCTGAAGCATTAATTGATACTGTAACAGGATAATAAGAAACATCTGCATCTGAACTATACCTGTCTGTAGGAGAAAGTCCGATATCAGTTACTTTGCCTTCATAGTCCCTACCATTATCGTAATTCTGAATGTTTACACTATCACCGATCTTGATATCCACTAAGTTCCATTCATCTACATTTAAGACTGCCTGATAACCTGAAGTACCACTGACGGTAATTACTGGTTTTCCTGAAGATATATTTTCTTCAGAAACATCCATCTTTGTTATGGTACCATCCATAGTTGCAATTATAGTACCCTTATCAATGGTTGTTTCGGCCTGTTTAACTACAATTTCCTGCTTTCTTATCTCAAGTTTTTTAGATTCGATTGCTTTTTGTTTTTCCTTTATAGCCTTTTCAAGTTCAGATTTAGTATAGGTTTTCTTACCCTGATTATTCTTATATTCTTCATCTACTGCTTTTAATGCCTCATCATTTGCTGCCTTAGCTGCATTAAAGGCATCTTCAGCAGTCTTGTGATCCTTATCATACTGATCTTTAAGAACTTTATAACCGTCTTCAGCAGTTTTAATATCTTCATCAATATTATCTTTTAAAGAAGATCTATATGAAATCACAGCCTGATAACTGTTTTCATCCTGAAAATCTTCTGGTTTAGGAACATTTTCATCGCTAAGATACTTCTCACTAAACTCTTTTAAAGTTCCTGACTTTATATAATCTTCGCTTTCATCAGGATTATTAGACTCAACTTCAGATAATTTAGCTTCAGCCTCATCTAATGCAGCCTGTGTTTTTTCAAGTCTTTCTTCAGCCGGACTCTTATAATTCTCTGGATTATCAGCTATAGGAGTTACATTATATAATTCATTCAGATCATCGTTAAGTACTATGAGATCTGTATTGTATTGATCAAGAGTTGCCTTATCTGACTCAAGATCTAATTCCTGCTTCGTCATATCCAGAAGCATAAGCTTATCTCCGGCCTTTACAGCATCTCCTTCTGTTGCATATATTTCCTTAACTATCTGGTTCTTTTCCATATATACATTCTGGCTTGAACTAACAGTAATATTTCCGTCAATCTCATGTCTGTTATAATCCATACTGCCTGCGTTCAGCATTGATACGGAATAAACCTTGATAGGATTTGCATTTTTCTGATGTCTTCTATAAAAGAATGTTCCTCCTGAAAGAAGTCCTATCACAAGTGCTACAACAAGGATGGTTATTATTAACTTCTTTTTCATTTGATCACCTCCTCATTTTTTTCATCACTTGTTATCATGCCATCAAAGATTCTTATGATCCTGTCAGCATGCTTTGCGATTTCTTCTGAGTGAGTGATCATTATAACAGTCTTTCCTTCATCATGAAGTTCTCTAAAAAGTTCCATAACCTGAAGTCCTGACTTTGAATCAAGCGCACCTGTTGGTTCGTCCGCAAGAAGGATCTTAGGAGAATTAACCATAGCTCTTGCAATGGCAACTCTCTGTTTCTGACCACCAGATAACTGGTTAGGCTTAAAATCCATACGTTCCTCAAGTCCTACTCTTCTTAAGGCTTCTTCACAGATTGCTTTTCTTTTACTTCTTGGAACTCCTGCATACTGAAGTGGAAGTTCCACATTAGATATTGCTGATTGTCTGGAAAGAAGATTAAAGTTCTGGAATACAAATCCAATATACTTATTTCTGACCATGGAAAGTTTTCTATCACTCATAAAGCTTATATCTTCGCCATCTAATAAAAAGCTTCCCTGAGTTGGTCTGTCAAGGCATCCTATAATGTTCATCATTGTTGATTTACCTGATCCTGAAGGTCCCATGATTGCAACATATTCACCTTCTTCAATATCAAGATTGATATCCTTAAGAACAGGTATTTCCATATTACCCTGTAGATAATTTTTATAGATATTCTTAAGTGAAAGCAGCATATTACTCACCTTCACTTTCATCTTTAACTGCATCAGAGTTTGATGCAGGAACAAGTTCACCGTTCTCAGTATACTCTACTTTATTACCGTTTGAATCATATATATTTCCTTCATCATCAAAGGTATAGGTATTACCATTTTCATCAGTAAATGTATTATCTCCCATACCTCCTTCTTTACCACCACCTAAGGATGATGAACTATCATCTACATAACTTTCATCAAAATTAGTAGTTGTATTCATACCATCTTCTATAAATGATTCTGGGAATGCGATATAATCATCCTTTTTAAGTCCTTCTTTAACAATATAAATTCCTGAATTTTCCTTATAATCTCCAAGGATGATAGGAGTCTTTCTTATTTTTCCCTTGTCATCTTTCTTCCAAACCAGAGCACGATCCTTTGCATCCTTTTCAATATCACCATTTTCATTTCTGATGAGATAATATTCAGGGATGTAGACATCATTTTCATTAACATCAGTCTGTCCCATATCATATTCGATATAAAGATGCTGACCAAGCATTAAATCTGTTGCATCTTCTAACTCAATATAAAAGCTATATTTAGAAGATTTTTCTCCAGAGTTTTCATAATAACCATAATAATTATTATCATTAGATTCAGGCTCTCTATTTATCTTAGTAATCTTTCCTCTCCAGATTTTTGACTCATCAACTCTAGATCTTACGATTACAGGTGTTTCTTCTGAAAGTCTAACAATATCTTCTTCTGTTGCTGTACCTTTTATTCTATATGCACCAGTAGCCATAATAGTAATAAATCCGCTGTTTTCATCTGATCCATAACCACCATAATATGAATTTGAATCATTTGAATCAGTATTATTGATCTTCTTAACTACACCAGCCATTGGTGAAAGAACAGCTGCATTCTTAGAAGAAGCTTCAAGCCTGTCATACTCAAGTTTTTTTACTGAAAGATCATATTCATTTTTCTTTATTTCTACAGTTTCTGTATTTATCTGACTTGTATAAGATAGTTTCTCATTACCTGAAGCAGAATCTCTCATCTTCTTAAGATCTTCGATTGTTTCATAACCTGCCTCAATCTGATTCTTAAGATTATCCAGCTCTAACTGTTTGGACTCAAGATCAAGCTGAATCTGGTCGGTATCATAAGAAAAAAGTGGTGTTCCAACTTCAACAATATCTCCTTCTTTAACAAGGATTTCTTTTACTGTTTTATCCTGGTCCTTCTCAACATTTTTAGTTTCCTGAGGTTCTACAATCCCCATAAACTTTGTATCCAGCTGTCCTGACACACCAGTTATCTTATCTAATTTTTCAACAAAAACCAGTTTATCACTCTTACTGCCAGAGTTTTTGTTATTGATAATGATCCATGCGATTACAGCCCCAATAAGAAAAATTGAGGCAATGATAATTCCAACTATAGTCCCCTTGTTTTTTTTCATGTCTTCCTCCCTGACTAAATGCAAAATATAAGGACCGGAAACTCCAGTCCTTTTTCAATTACATTATATACTATAAAATCATTTTGCACCAAATGCAAATTAATTTTTAATTAATATTAAATTAATATTTAGAAAAAACTTTTTTAAGCCAGAGAAAAATATAAACAATAAATGCATAAATGACATTAACGAATAAGATAGCCAGGATAAGGTCGCTTCCCGTAACAATAGCATATATCAGCCATCCTATAAGGCCGAAAAGGATAATAAGGGCTATGATACTTATTATTCTTTCTGCCAGACTTTTTTTCTCAGTTATTTTACCTGAGTCAGATTCATTAATCTTTTCCTTACTCATATTTAATTTTCTTCCCCTTTAATAAACTCAAACCATTTCTTTATTTCTTTTTCATGTCCATTATCCGAAGGTTCATAAAACTTCATATCTTTAATAGCATCCGGAAGATATTGCTGTTTAACATAATGATTTGGATAATCATGAGCATATTTATAACCAGTTACTCCCAGATTCTTCGCTCCGCTATAATGAGCATCCTTAAGGTATATAGGCACTTCACATCCGGAATATTTCTTAACTGCATCATTTGCAGCAAAAATACCATTAACTACAGAATTAGATTTAGGTGCTGTTGCCACATATGTTGCTGCCTGGGCAAGTATTATCTGTGCTTCTGGCATTCCTACCCTTTCAACAGCCAGTGCCGCTGAAGTAGCTACAGAAATCGCCATAGGATCTGCATTACCCACGTCCTCCGAGGCACAAATCATTATCCTTCTTGCTATAAATGTTACAGATTCACCACCATATAACATTTTCGCAAGATAATAGAGAGCTGCATCCGGATCTGAACCTCTCATGGATTTAATAAAGGCTGATATGATGTCATAATGATTATCACCATTTTTATCATATCTTATGGCTCTTCTTTGAATGCATTCTTCCGCCACTGAAAGATCAATATGTATCTTTCCATCCTCGTCGCTTCTCTTTGTTGAAAGAATTCCAAGTTCTATGGCATTTAAGGCATGTCTTGCATCACCCTCGCACATATCAGCAATAAAAGAGACTGCTTCATCTGTTATCTGGGCATTATAAGCTCCAAGCCCCTTCTTTTCGTCATATACAGCACGACGGATCAAAGTCTCTATATTTTCCTTACAAAGAGGACGTAATTCAAATACTGTAGACCTAGATATAAGAGCGCTATTAACTTCAAAATATGGATTTTCAGTAGTTGCACCAATAAGGATTATAGTTCCATCTTCAACATACGGAAGTAAGAAATCCTGTTGAGACTTGTTAAATCTATGTATCTCATCAATAAAGAGTATTGTCTTTTTCTGATACATACCGAGATTATTCTTTGCCTCTTCCACCGCGCTTTCCATATCTTTCTTTCCTGAGGTGGTGGCATTTATCTCTTTAAAATATGCACTACTGGTATTAGCTATAACCATAGCTAAAGATGTTTTTCCTGTACCAGGAGGTCCATATAGAATAATGGACGATAATTTATCTGCTTTGATGATTCTGGTAAGGAGCTTATCTTCTCCAAGAATATGCTCCTGACCTACAATATCATCAAGAGTCTCCGGTCGCATTCTTCTCGCGAGGGGAGACTCTTTCTTTTGTTCTTCTTTTCGCATGTAATCAAAAAGATCCATGTATCTACCTTTCTAATTACTAAATCAGTTACAAAGATCTAGTTTTTTAATAATACTATCTAACTGCTTTATATCAATTGGCTTACATACATAATCATCATAATCTTCACTGGCATATGAAGCATCAAAGTCTTCATCAAGTGCACTGATCATGATAACTTTTGCTCTTGATATTCTTGGAACACCAAGTTTTCTTTCTGCATCACGAATAGCTTCAAGTGCTTTATATCCATCAATCTTTGGCATCATAATGTCAAGACAGATAAGATCAAACTTATTATTCTGATTTGAAGCTTTAACAAATTCGTCTACAGCTTCAATGCCATCATGTGTGAGAACAACCTCTCCATACTTTGACATAAATTTATAAAGGAACTTTCCACTAGCTGCATCATCCTCAGCAATTAAAACTCTCATTTTAGTCCTCCCCTTTATTCTTATCTTTGTTTATTGATAAACCCAAAAGATTTTTAGTAAATTCGCAAATACACTTCTTATACGTCCATGAATTATAAGTAATTCTTCTATTAAATGAATCCATAAGGAAATAACCCATAACACTATCAGCAAGCTGTCTCGAAGTAAGTGGAATGCTAAGTTCTCCTTTATCGATAGCCCCGTCAAAAAGAGTAATAAGAAAATCTCTTCTATTATTCATACCTTCCACTATCTTCTCTCTTGTGGATGCATTATGAAGCAATTCTTCAAACTGAAGCATCAAAGTGCAAAGTTCTGAATAACTATCGTAATATGTAGCATATGTTTCAACATATGTCATAATCTTATCTATGTATCTACCCTTTTGGGCACGTACAGTTTTTTCAACTGTATTATCGAATTTAAAGTAGTAATCTACTACATCTACCAGCAGCTCATTCATATCTCCATAAAATTTATACAAAAGAGGTTCAGAGATATTAGCCTTTAACGAAACTGTTTTTGTAGTTAACTGGGAAATTCCGGAATCACTGATTATTTCAATGGCTGTAGAAATAATTCTATCTTTTGTTGATATGAAACTTTCAGTCAAATCAGGTCTACCCCCTTCTATTAAAATCTGTACTATATGCACAAAACCATACATAATTATATTATGTCTTCACCTATGAAATGTCAATGTTTATCAGTAA
>JAFOIV010000017.1 GCA_017420535.1 Eubacterium sp.
TCTGACTAATGGTTATACTCCTTATCCTTTTACAATATGTCGTAATGGTAAACCTGTCGGATTCCTGATGATTGGATCTGGATTCCCTGAGGAAGAAAAGGAAGAAGGAGATCCGGATTTCATTTTTGATAATTACTGTATCTGGAGACTGATGATCGATAAAAAATATCAAGGCAGAGGATACGGAAAAAAAGCATTGGAACTGGCTTTAGAGTTCATCCGCACCTGGCCTAGTGGTAAAAAGAAGTATTGCTGGCTCAGTTATGAACCGGAAAACGAATTAGCAAAGAAGCTATATGCTTCATTTGGTTTTGTTGAACAGCCTCAGTACTTCGATGGTAAACCGGGAGAAGAGATGCCTGCTCTCTTAGAATTGTAATTGTAAGATCCTTTTATGGGTCTTTTATTTCCTTCTGCTGTTCTAATACTTTTTTACACGATAAATTATCATAACAAGTGCAACACAAAAAAAGCGTCCAATTGGCAGAGCATGGTTGACTCCACGCAAAAAGCCGGTTCATTAAACCGACTTTTTCTCATATTGTCTGGTTATTATTCAGCGGATATTGTTGTTGATATTTAACAGGTGCTCAGCTACCTTATCCAGATCACCTGACAGCTGCAAAAACTGGCTGCCGGCTATATTATCACATACACCGGAATCCATTCTGTCAATGTTATTGGAGAACATCTGTCTGGCCAGGTCAGCAACTTCATCTCTGTTAACCATGGCTTTTTCAAGCTCCAGACGGTCAGGCATGTCATAGACTTTCATTACGTGTTTATACAGATCATTGATCGTATTGGCCACAACATATATCTCATGTATGGCTTCCGGAGAGAAGCTCTTCTTTTCTGTCTGCAGTACTTTGGCATATCCGACGATCCTTCCACTGTAGTAGCCTACTCTGTCAAGATCGTTAATAACATCATATGATGAAGCCAGGAAATCATGGTCCTTGACACTCAGTACCTTTCGGGACAGTCTCGATACAGCCAGAGACAGGTTTCTGTTAAGATATTCAAGCTGCTGCTCTCTTTCTTTAAAAGTCTCGCTTTCTGAGAAATCCTGGGTAGTTACTTCACGGATGGAAGTGTTGAAATTGTTAATGGCGATGTCTGCCATGTTAACCAGTTCCTTTTTAATCTGGGCAACCGCAATGGTAGGGGTTGATAACATGTTCTCATCAAAGTAATACAGTCTGTTCTTTCTCTTTTCCTTTTCATCGTCAGGAACTGTTTTCTCAACAAAATCGACCAGTGCCTGAGTAAGAGGTAAGGCAATTATTACTGATCCGATATTAAAGATGGTATGGAACATTGACAGCTGTGTCTGAGGCAGTCCTTTGAACATATTCGCAAAGAAAATGCCAACCGAAGCACTGCCACCACTCAAGGTTTTGATTATCATGTCAAATACCGCCAACAATACTACACCGGCAATGTTGAAGATGAGCTGGATGAGAGAAGCCCTGCGGGCATTGGTACCGCTTTTGACGGCAGCCATCCAACCGGTAATACAAGTACCGACATTGGCGCCAAGAGTTATATAGATACCCTGTTCAATGTTGATAAGACCGGATACGATCATGGTTATGGCCAGTGAGGTAATGGCTGATGAACTCTGTACCAGAGCGGTGACCAGAGCACCGACAACTATCATGGCTACTGTTGATTTAATGGAAGCCAGGAAAGTTTTAAGAGAAGCCATCTGAGCAAAACCTTCCATGGAAGAAGACATCATGGTCAATCCGGAGAAAACCAGGCCAAAGCCGATCAGAATGCCGCCAACTTTCTTGGTTGATTCCTTTTTGGCAAAGATATTCAGGATGGCACCGACACCGGCTAAAGAGGCAAATATGGTTGCGGTGGATATTGAACCCTGGGAAAACATACCCAGAGATACCATCTGAGCTGTCAGAGTCGTACCGATTTCACTGCCGAAGATGATGCAGGCGGCCTGCTTCAGCGTAATCAGACCGGCACTGACAAAACCGATGACCATTACGGTAGTGGCACTTGATGACTGGATGGCAGCTGTTGTTAAAGCTCCAACAATGACACAGGCTATTTTATTATCAGAGATCCTGGAAAACAGACCTTTCATTTTATCTGAACTGACGGCCTGAAGATTTTCACTTAATACTTCACAGGCAAAGATAAAAGTACCTATGCCGGAAAGCAGTTTTAACAGGCTGTTGATAATTTCACTCTGATCCATAGACTTCCCCTTTCTTAAGGGTTATTTTTCCAAATAACACTTCAAAAGAAAATATAACACAAATCTGATAAAACAGACAATGTCTTCATGAATAAATAATAAAAGGGGATTGAAGCCATTCCTATCCAGCATCAGAGGCAAGTGGTAAAAAGAAGTATTGCTGGCTCAGTTATGAGCCTGAAAACGAAGCCGCAAAAGAACTGTATGCTTCATTTGGTTTTGTTGAACAGCCTCAGTACTTCGATGGTAAACCGGGAGAAGAAATGCCTGCTCTCTTAGAATTGTAATTATGAGACTCTTTTATGGGTCTTTTTTACTTATACTGTTTTAAGCCCTTTTTGCACAGAAAAGAGACCTTTCGGTCTCTGTAATATCTATTGGTGCAAGATATGATTTCTGCAATTTGCCATGATTATTTACTCTTTTCTCTCAATGCCTATAGAGAAAGGCCAAAGGTAATCAGTTCTTAGCCACAAAGAAGAATATCGTCAACCGGCATTCTACTGAACTATATAGTTTATTCCCTCAAAATTGCTCAGTTCCTCTTTGAGCCTGTCAAAATCATTCTTCGTCGAGGTCGTTACTTCCAGTCCAACATTACCAACGATTCCGCTTTTAGCGGGAATCGTATCAATGTAGATATCATCACTGAGAATGTCATAGAGCTTGTTTACTATTGACTGGATAATGTCAACATCGCTGACTTCAATATAAAATCGCATGTAACGCATACGGTTATGCTCTATCTTCGTAAACATGCCAGCATTGACAACGCAAATGAGAGTTGTGATTACACTGCCGGTATAGAACCCATAACCGAGAGCAATGCCAGTTATTGCGGTTACCCACATCCCGGCTGCTGTCGTAAGTCCGACTATGGAACTGTCGCTTTTTACCAGAATGGTACCAGCACCGAGAAAACCGATGCCCGATACAACCGAAGCCGGGATTCTGAACACATCACCGCTTAAACCCAAGACTCTTGAAACATACAGGCTGCATAGTGATGTCAGAGCACCACCCATGCATACGAAAATATGCGTACGTAATCCCGCGGCACTGCCACGCATACCGCGTTCATTTCCGATGATACCACCGGCAATTACCGCCAAAAGGATTCTCAGCATTACGCTGAAGCCATTAAACTCATGAATATAGCTGATAAAAGAACGAATGATTTCCATATTATCCTCCAAATAACTCAATAAGAACGATGTTGTTTTGGTTTCTTTGCTTCATTATACAGTAAAAATCCTCACAAAAACATACTCAAGATAAGGTGAAAATGATTAGAACCATATCAAGGAGCAATTTTGATTTATAAAGATCATTATAACATGCAAAACAAAAAAAAGAGGTCTTACGACCTCTCGATTTTCATATGGTGGAGCACAGACCATCTGCAGTACCTAGGTCAAAATAGTCCAAAATCATGTAAAAAATATGTCCATTATGGTGGTAATTATGTTTTTTTGGACGAGTATTTCATGGCATACCTTTCTTTCGCTTTATGTATTTGAACTGTTTACAAGTTTTTATACACCGTTTATAAAAAAGCAGAATACCCTATGGTATTCCGCTCATAATGACAAACAGGTTTGTTGATATCAAAGCGACAGTATTTCACTCACGATTTCACAAACGTTCTTATTGACTGTATCCACTTTTATGGTGTCAAGTATTTGATACATGTTGATTCTTGCAACACTTCTGTCTATTACATCGTTACTGCGGATCCCCCTGGCGATGTCAGCAGAGAGTCTTTTACGCAAATTGGTTTCATCGATCATAAGCGAAATCTTTATGACTCTCGCA